>CAZHOZ010000066.1:260-4301 GCA_964533895.1 uncultured Candidatus Saccharibacteria bacterium
ATAGCGTAGTGTAGCTCTACCTCACTGGCAGGAATAGATGCTTTTTTTGTGCTTTTTTCGCTGTTTACAACTACGATTGATGTTTCGATATACTGAGTAGTTTCTTTCTTAAGTAGGGTCTGTGCCTGCGCTTGGGTGAGTCCACCGACATAGATACCATATATTTTAACCCCGGGCAAAAATCGACCCTGGTAAGCCAGCCGCAAAATACCAAGTAAGAGAATGACAAACACAAAAGCCCCAGCCGCGATGAGGAGTACAACCTGCCATCGTTTAAGTCGATACTTTTGTAGGGATGTGAACTGTCCAGATGGATTCATAGCTCTGTTGCATGGCTCCGTAATTAGCTCTAGTATAACTGGTTTTTGTTCGGTAGGCGAATAAAAAAATGCCCCATCTCTACGATGAGGCAATTAGAAGATTAGGCGAATCTACCTGCCCAAGTTGCATCAGCCCAAGCCCAGCCGGCGTATGGCCCAAAGGCTGCCGTATTGAGCCCAGTGCTGTGGACTGTCTTTCCGGAGCTAATGAACTGCCCGCCTCCCAGCGATAGCATGGTGTGCCCGTAGTAACCGTTCTGCCAGGACGGCTTGAAGAAGGCTAGGGCGCCAGCTGGTACATTGGTGTCGCCGGCGTGAAGCTGACCAGTTGCAAGTTTCTGGTTAAGATTTGCTTTGGCGCTTGCATAACGACCGGTCGTACCAAAGGCGTTTTCGACGAAGCGCTCACACCAGCCGTTGTAGCCGGTATTGCCAAGCATTGAGCGAGCCCAGTTGATAGCGCGCTGTTCGCGCACGTTGGTACAGCCAGGCGCTGAGCCACTTGCCGGATACACGGCGGCGTAGGCCTGGGCCATCTCGACAGAAATTTGCCGTACATTACCTCGGCCGCCGTAGCAGGAGTCGAGCTGGGCGGTACTCGTTACTGTGTAGCTGCGTCCAGACAGGACGACATAGGTTGCGGGGCCATACCCTGATGAGTAGTACAGGTTGCGTTCTGCTAGCGGGATGAATGGCTTGGCGCCCAGGTTGGCGCGCCAGATGATGGAGCCGCCCTGAAAATCTTGTCGGGTAACTCCATTCCAGGCGTATTCATCACTGCGCGGGTAGCCTAGCCAGCCAGTGGCGCCACCCTGCGATATGAAATAGTCACGAATTCCTCCGTGCACACCGTATGACTCACCAACGCCGTCGCCGTACATGACAAGCGTCCAACCCCAACCTCCGTAGTTGAAATCTTGTGTCCAGCCGGCACCCCAACGATGCGAGTCATTGTACGGGTAGCCGACCAAGTGACTGCCAACGCGAGCAACATACACCCAGTGCCGACCAACTACCGGAAATACATTTGCCTGATTGCAGGTGGGGGACATCAGTGCAGCATCGCTGAACCGTCCACCACCGTAGTCTTGCAAGCAACCATTATTCCACCAGTGCACACCGTTTTCGGCGACACCAATGGCGCTACTCCCTCCGATGCGGTTGTAAGCTGCAACCCAGGCTGAGCCTGTGCCACCTTGTCCTACCGTGGTCGCCCCAGCAGATGGAGCAGCTATTACCGCGAAGACCGTGCCTATAAGTGCTGCAACCAACACCCGTAGGCTCACCCTCCAGGTCTTTGAATGTGTCGCCATCATCATCTCCTTATGGGTCTAGTGGATGTGGGACTACTCCACCATACTGAGATAAGCGTTTTATCTGCAAGCATGTGCGACATCAGGTTACATTTATCGGTATAATAGTTGCATGGCACGCATACTTATAGATGGTCGATGGATGAAGGATAGCGGCATTGGTCGCTATGTCGAGAATCTTACCCTGGAGGTTGTCCGTCAGGATACAAAGAATACTTATATTATTTTAGTAAAGAGGGGTGAGTCTGGCTGTTTGCCGCTTCCAAAAGGGAAAGTAGAGTATGTTGAGACTGATATTGCTTGGTATACCCCGCAGGAGCAGATCGCACTACCCAAGCTAATTGATGCTCAAGAACCTGACTTGGTGCATTTTACAAACTTTAATGTTCCACTTGGGTATCGGAAGCCGTTTGTTGTTACGATTCACGATCTCACATTGCTGCGCTACAAAAGTGTGCGTGGTGGGCTTTTAGCGCCATTTACATACCGACTTAAGGACGTCGTGATGCGCCATGTACTAAAGACAGCCGTTAAGCGCAGTAAGCTTATCTTTACGCCTAGCAAATTTGTGGCGGAAGACGTTTCAAAGCGCTATCGTTGTGATATCGAAAAAATTATCGTCACCCATAATGCTGCTGATGGGCTCGTGCCAGAAGGTAGGGTTGACCTCGAAAAATATGACATTACCAAGCCTTTTCTTCTGTGTGTTGGCAACCCCTATCCGCACAAAAATATTGATCGTTTGCTCAAGGCCTATGCCCAGCTTGTTCAAAAGGAGAATATGGAATATCAACTGGTAATTGTTGGGCGTGATAACGAGTTTATGACACGTCACAAAAAGCTAGCCAGCAAGCTCAAGCTCGAGGGCAGGGTGATATTCTCAGGCTACGTAAATGACACTGAACTTGCGGGAATATATAAAAAAGCCGGACTGTATGTGTTCCCATCGCTTTCTGAAGGGTTTGGTATACCTGGGCTGGAGGCGATGAAATATGGTGTGCCAGTGGCTAGCTCAAACGCCACCTGTTTGCCAGAAATTTTTGGCGATGCAGCGGCGTATTTTGACCCAAAAAATGTGGATGATATGGTGAAAGTTTTGGGCGAGCTGATGCAGGATGAATCTCAGCGCAAACGTTTTGTCGCAGCTGGCTACAAGCAAGTCAAAAAATACGCGTGGGCAAAGTCAGCGCGTGAGCTGGTGCGTGGCTATCATAAAGTCCTTAAGGATTAGGGCGTTATTTCTGAGCGAACTGCTTCCCACATTGCTGGCTGATTTTGCTTTTCTTTAAGCCAATACCACCACTCAACTCCCCACAAATACATAGTATTGATCTGGGTTTCACGAGCATAGGCAAGGTTATCACGTAGTTGATTTGGATTCATTGAGCGTTGAGCCTCTTCCCAGCTCAGATCTTCATTACCCTTTGAGCCCCAGGCTTCTCCTTGGAGTTCGTGAATGGTTACACGTGTTCCGCGATATGCTTCAATGAGTGCAGCTTTCCACCAGTTGTAGATGCCGGTCTGAGGGTAAACGTAGTAGCCAAACACATTATTATGCACTACACGATACATCGAAAAGCCGAACGTTTCGGTGTTGGGGCCAATAAAGGGAAAACCGTTTTGGTTGGATTGGGTGAGCTCAATTGGGCGAGAAGGATCGAGCGCGCGTACGGTAGATATCTCACGCGCTAAAGCTTGGTTTGTGAGGTTTTGCTTTGGGCATTCCCCGAAGGTTTTTAAGAGAAACTCATTTTCCACCTGCCAAGACTCCACAGCAGGACTGTCTTTATAGCGATTCACAGTTTCGGTGATGAGGGCGTTAGTTTTATTGGCAACGAGCTCCGAGTTATTTTTATCGAGCCACTTGGGATAAAAACATTCTGGCCAACGGATAACTTTTTGACCGACAACGACTTTAAGTTTGGTATCGCGTTTCTCGGCTTCTCGCACCATAAAATCAAGCTCCGAAAAGTCATAGTTACCAGGGCTTTTCTCGATTCTATCCCAGTATGTCGCAATGCGGATATGGCGAAAGCCCAGCTCGTCCATGGTGGCGAGATAGGCATCGCGCCAGTCGATACCAAAGCGGTCAGCCTGTACTTGCGAAAAACTCACACCAATTATTTCGCCCTCATCTTTGTGTCGCAAGTAGAATATCGCCATACAAATTACACTAAGTATAAAAAGAATCCCAAGAATTGCTGCCAAAACAGGCAGTAAATACGCCAGCCAGGTAAGCTTCATTGACGACTTTTTCATTACTAGTAGCATAGCGTGCTTGAGTTCAGTTGGCGAGTGCGGGACGTTGACGCTATATCTGTTGACAGGTATAATATGCCAGTCTTCGTAAGTCGGAGAAGCATCAAATAATCCGGGGTAGCTCAGCGGTAGAGCAGTTGGCTGTTAAC
>CAZHOZ010000066.1:4311-5685 GCA_964533895.1 uncultured Candidatus Saccharibacteria bacterium
AGCAGAATCGAACCGGCGGGTCGTCGTAGCAAAGCGAAGAAGGGCAAAGCCCGCTATCCGGCCCCCGGAGCCAAACCAAGCAGAGAAAAGTTCAGACCTAGTTCCTAGACCTGAATTAACTTCTCTCCTTGGTCACCAAGGAAGTATGATTGCCGATAACAAGGTTACAATGTTGGAACCGCCATTTCTGGCGGTTCTTTCATTTCACCCCTGATATTTAGTTCTAACACCGACCCACCCGACCTGAGGGAGCAAGCATTAAAAAAGTAGACCCGTTTCCTAGACCTATCGTTTATACTTGTAATTAATTCAAGCTCGGTAACACCTCGGCAGATTAAGTTGCCTTAATGTAGATATGTCCAATCAAACTAGTACCATCGCCAAGAAAATGCATGGATCGGGCCAGCCGGTTGTATTACTCCATGGGTTTGCACACTCGCACAAATACTGGAACAAAGTCGTTAGGCATATGCCACATGACAAATTTCACATCATTACGCCCGATAGCATTGGTTTCGGGATGTCGGATAAGCCAGAACTAAACTATGACATTGACGACCACTCTGAAGAACTTGCAAAGGCACTATTGAGAGACATTAGCCAGCCCGTCATTTTGGTTGGACACTCTATGGGCGCAATGATAGCGCTCAGAATCGCTAAACATCACCCCGATTTAATTGAGAAGCTTGTTCTGATAAATCCGCCTCTCTTCACAAGTCCCGAGCATGCAAAACAAGTGATAATGAAGAAATTGCCACTACTTTACAAGGTGTACGTACGAAGATTAGGGATAGTCATCCATTCAATGAGAGATAGTTGGTTTATGAATTTCTTGCATACATCCTTACTAGCGAAGAACCCCGACTTAAGGGACATTGTCACCGACTATCTCAGCCACACCAGGCGATCATTCATATTTACTCTAAGAAATACTATTTTCGCATACTCGATGTATGATGATCTTCGAAGTCTGAAACTAAATACGAAGTACATTTATTGCTCGAGTGATCCATTCTACGACCCAGCATCACTTACTTTCTTTGAAAAGTATCCAAATATGCAAGCAATAGAAATCTCTGGCGGTCATAAGATACCTTATGTAAACGCAGAACAGGTCGTTAAAGAAATATGCTCATAAAGCAGTTTTTACACCGACAGACTTAATAGTTTGACCATATACTTCTAGGAGCCTGTCCAAATGATTAGTCTGTGTTATTTCATCGCGATACTCGAGCATTGCGTTACTCATTAGATTTATTCTTTTCGGCTCTGCGAGTAAAGCCTGGATAGTGCCGTTAATGCCTTGAGGATACTGATTCCTAGTTAGTATCGAGCCCTCCGCCGGAACGATTTCTCCCATATCAGGGTCACAAT
>CAZHOZ010000067.1:0-5642 GCA_964533895.1 uncultured Candidatus Saccharibacteria bacterium
GTTCGCCCCACGACCTACTTTTTGTAAGTCGTTGGCTTGAACCTTGCATAGCTGATTCGAAGTTATTAAGTGTGTATTGCCATTCTGGCATGCGCCCAAATGTTGAAAAATTTGGACCAATAAAACCTGATACTCCTGTTTTAGCATAGATTGCATTGAGTAGTACGGTAATATCGGAAAAACCAATAAGAGGCTTTGGGTTTGCTCTAACGATTTGCCAATCAATCAACGGCAATACTTCGTTTGCAGACCAGCCACCAGAGAGCGCCATGACAAGTTTTACATTCTTGTTTGCGTATGCTTCGTTGAGATCCTTGGCTCTATCTTTACGGGTAGCAGTGCCGAAATGCAAAACATTCTTTACTGATTGCCCATAGGTAACCTCATAGCCAAGTGATTCCAGCCGCTCTTCTGCTCGTTCGTAGTCACGTTGATACTTTCTTTTGCCCCAACTTTGTGACGGAGCAATAACTCGAATCTCATCACCTTTTTCTAGTATTCTCATGGTGGTCCATATTATACCAGATATGATAGCCCTACTATTTAACATGCGCATTGTTGTAGCCGTATTGCTATCAAGAAATTTTAATCCTATTTTGTTCGTATCCTCATGGTAGGAGATCTGCATAATAACGAGAGTAACGTCTGTATATGGCGTTACTTTACCGATAGTAAGGTGGCGACTTAATCTATGAGCTCAGCCAAATCACTGTTTCCGGTGTTTGGCTTGCTATCAAAATTTTCATACAAAACACCGAGCAAGGAAGTAAGTGTTATAGCTGCAGGGTAATAGCAAGCTGAAAGGTTCCCAGATTACTCAACCAAAACGAGGAGCTTGGTCTAGGTGTGCGAGGAGATGCCACTAAGTAGTGCTTTTATCCACATTTGAATATTGACATACACATAAAAAAGTAGTAAAGTACAGACAATTCCTGGTTGGATGACCAGGTGGGCTCTTAATGGGCTAACGGCGGTACTCGGGCGCCACTCCCGGGTTGTACCGAAGGGGGCTCGTATGAGCACCAATGTATATTTCAAGGGATTGGCCATGCGCAAGCTGTGTCGCTTGATGGCCGAAGGTTCGATCGTGGGAGGCCCCTCGCGAGAGGAGCTCTTTGATGGGTTGAAGTACTTCATGCTGCCGGCCCACGCCGTGAACTTTACGGTTGAGCATCCGGTCTCTCCAGAGACAGTTCGCTTGCACGGTCGCATCTTTGGCATCGAGCCAGAGGACGGCTCCATGGAGAGCTGGCTCGTCAATATCGAAGTGCGCTCGGTCGCCTTCGATGGTGGCTTCTCTGACGACATCGACCCTGTCAAGGTGGGTGCCTACTACGGCACCAAGCGTCGGGTTGGTCGCTTCCTTGGAGAGGAGCTCACCGTCAGGGATGGCGCTGTCTACCAAGGCGATCGCAAGATTGCCGATCTGCCTCCGCAGGCCATCTGACACTTTGGGGGCGCGTGAGGACTTGAGCCTCAACGACCGGATACGTTAATTCCGGTCATTTTTATTTACACTAGCACTCGCTCCCACAGAGTGCTAGTCAAGTTATCCACAGTTTGCTACAATAGTGAGTATGACCAAAGCAACTATTTCCAAGCGGGAAGCCGCTGAACTTGAATTGACCGTAGTAGTAACTAAAGCCGAGCTGCAGAGTGCTAAAGCCGCAGTAGTCCAGAAGCTAAAAGCTGGCGTAAAAGTCGCTGGCTTTCGTCCTGGTAAGGCACCAGATGAGATGGTGGAGCGCGAGCTGGATCAGGCAAAATTACAACTGGAAGTTGTTGAAAAAGTGCTAGCTGCCACCTACACCGAAGCAGTGCAGGGGCACGATATTCATGCCTTAGCCGAACCAAAGGTAGAGGTTACGAAGTTCATACCGTTTGAGGAGATGGAATACACCGCCAAAATCGCGATTGTGCCGCAGGTTGATTATGACTACACGAAGACTCGTGTAAAATATGATTCGCCGCAGGTGACTGATGACGAAGTAAAGACGGCGATTGAAGAGCTGCAGCGTCAGGCCGCTGAGCGCAAGAGCGTGAATAGGGCTGCCAAAATAGGCGATGAAGTTCGTTTTGATTTTAAAGGGGTGCGCGAGGGCAAGCCAGTAGAGGGAGCTGCCGGCATGAATCATCTCTTGGAGCTTGGTAGTGGCAAGTTTATTCCCGGCTACGAAGAAGAGCTGGTGGGTATGAAGAAGGGTGATGAGAAAACGTTTGATATTACGTTTCCTGAGGATTATCACGCCGCCGATCTTGCCGGCAAGGTGGTGACATTTACGGCTAAAGTGCATGAGGTGCGCGAGATTAGCCTGCCGAAGTTGGATGACGCTTTTGCCAAGAGTTTAGATATGAAGTTTGCCAAGCTGGCTGATCTCAAAAAAGACGTGAAAGAAAATATTCAAGCCGGCAAAGACGAGGATTATCGCAAGACCTACGAGACCGAGGTGCTTGAGAAAGTTATAAAAGCAACCAAGCTGCCGATTTCGAAGATGTTGGAAGATAATCAGGCGCATGAGCTCGAGCACCAGTACGAAAAACAGGTAGAATCTTCTGGCATGAAGCTCGAAGATTGGCTTAAAGTGCAAGGTAAAGACCCGAAAGAGTTTCATGAAGAGCTTCATATCGAGGCGCGTCGTCGCATCGCAATCGGACTCATTATTCGCGATATAATTGAAAAGCAGAAGTTTAGTGCTACAGTTGGCGAAGTAACTGATAGTCTTGAAAAAATGCGAACAAACTACTCCGATCCAAAAATTCTTGCCGAACTGGATCGCGATGAGTTTAAGAATGATCTTTCAAACCGTATTGTCACGCAAAAAGCGGTTGACTGGCTGTGCGAGCAAGCCAAGCAGAAGAAGTAAAATAGCTATTTAAAAGGAGGGCGCATGGATAATATCAAAAATTCAATATTGGTTCCAACTGTTATTGAGAAGACCGCCATGGGTGAGCGAGCCTATGATATTTATTCGCGCTTACTTAAAGAGCGCATTATATTTTTGGGTACTGGCGTGGATGACACGGTGGCTAACCTCGTCATCGCGCAGCTACTATTTTTGCAGAGTGAAGACTCAAATCAAGATATCACGCTCTACATCAACTCTCCTGGGGGCAGCGTATCGGCCGGGTTGGCGATATATGACACCATGGAGCATATTAAGCCGGATGTATCGACAATTTGTGTGGGCATGGCGGCATCGATGGGGGCGTTTTTACTAGCGATGGGGGCGAAAGGAAAACGCTTTGCGCTGCCAAACAGCCGGGTGATGATTCATCAACCAAGTGGTGGCTTTGAAGGTACGGCAGCCGATATTGAGATTACTGCCAAGGAGATAATTAAGATCCGAGAAAAGCTAAACACAATGCTGGCGGAACGTTCTGGGCAGTCGGTCGAAAAAATTGCCTCGGATTCTGACCGCGACTATTGGATGAGCGCCGATGAAGCCGCAACATATGGTCTGGTTGATAAGGTAATCACCAAGACACCTATAAAATAAGGAGCCAGGAGCTTCTTTTCTGGCCGGAAGTCTCATACAATAGAGGGGATGGAAGTGCGCGATGTATTCTAAGGTTCTGCGGAATCGACAATTTCTGAAGCTCTGGGGCGCACAGCTAACAAGCCAAATTGCCGCGCAGCTCTTAAACTATGGACTGTTAATTCGTATTTATGAGATTGCTTCAAAGAGCTCGTTTGCGAATAGCGCTGTGTCGCTGTTGATTGTGGCAATTGGTCTGCCAGCGATTTTCTTGGCGGTACCAGCCGGGGCGTATGTTGACCATCGGGATCGCAAGTCAGTTTTAGTCTGGACGAACGCACTGCGCGCATTATTAGTACCATTACTTATCTTTTTAGATACACAAATTATTGCAGTGTATGTGTTGGTCTTTTTAATCTCTGTCTTCTCACAGTTTTTTGTACCTGCCGAAGGGGCAGCATTACCAAAGTTAGTTTCAAAAAAAGAACTGGTGGCGGCCAATTCACTATTTATATTCACGCTTAATGCCAGTTTTATCATTGGTTACTCACTAGCCGGCCCAGTGATTGCAAAATCGGGAATCCACACCGTGTATGTAATTGTTACGGTAGCGTTTTTAGTTGCTACCATGCTGTCGCTTTTGCTGCCGCGAATTCCAGCAGTGTATGAGGGTAGGTTTGATTTTGCTGGGATACTGCGAACAATTCTACGTGATTTGCGTGGGCATTTTAGTCAAATTGTTGGCTCGCGGGTCATTTTATTCCCGATGGTTTTAATCGCTTTAGCACAAACCATTGTTGGGGTTGTCTCTGCATTAGCTCCAGCCCTATCTCAGTCATTCTTTCGGGTTGGACTTGAAAAATCGAGCTACTGGCTGGTGATGCCAGCTGGAATTGGTTTAGTGTTCGGCTCAGTATTTGCGGCCAAACTTTTGCAGCATCGTAATAAAGTCAAAGTAATATTTTTATCGCTTTTCTGTGCCTCAGCAATTTTAGTAGCGCTCCCGATAGTTGGTGCCAGCTCGCAGGGAACAATCCTGAAAGCTGCGAGTATTGCGATGACGTTTACTCTAGGGGTGTTTAATGCGATGATTTTAGTCTCAGCCCAGACGCTCCTACAATACGCTTCAACCGATCGTTTGCGCGGACAAGTGTTTGGTACGCTTAATATGATGATTAATATTGCTGCTTTGGTACCGATTTTTGCAGCTGGCTTACTTGCAGATACCTTCAATGCACTAGCGGTGGTTGCCGGAGTCGGGGCGCTACTATTTATTGCCGGTGCAGTATTGTCGCTAAGATTCCGCGGGATATCCGCAGGCTACGCTTGACAAAGTTGGAAAGCGCCCTCTACAATAGTTCTCAAGAGGATGCTTAAACTTTTTAGTCAAACGCTAGATCACAGCAAGCTGCAACTTTTGTGTGCAGGCGTTTTTTGTGTTTAGAAACCCCTCGTCGTCATTTCGTCCAACAACTTAAAACCTCAAATAAATATGAGTACCAGATAGAAGCTCGGCTTTATAAAACCGGGCTGTCGCTATCTCTCTGCAATAAGCATCACCAATACTAAGCAATAGGGAGTCTGATCAAGTATGCCAAAACAAGTCACCACACAGCGCGTGTATCTCAAGGATCACACCGATATCTTGCCGTTGCCCAATCTTGTAGAGATTCAGCACGCAAGTTATAACTGGTTTGTTCGCGAGGGTCTCGCAGAGCTTTTTGAAGAAATTAGTCCGATCGAAGACTTTACCGGAAAGCTCTATGAGCTTTCTTTTAAGGATTATCATTACGAACAGCCAAAGTTTACCGAAGCCGAAGCCAAAGAAAAGAACGCTACCTACGAAGCTAGTCTGCGGGCTCAGATGGAGCTTTTAATTAAAGAAACTGGCGAAGTCCGTAAGCAGGAGATTTTCTTGGGGGATTACCCGGTGATGACTGCTCGTGGGACTTTCATTATTAACGGCGTAGAGCGAGTGGTTGTTTCGCAGTTGGTTCGATCGGCTGGCGTATTTTTCACCAATGACTCAAATTCCGGCCACTTTGGTGCAAAAATAATCCCATCCCGTGGTGCTTGGCTGGAGGTTGAAACGGCAGCCAATGGTGTTATGAGTGTAAAAATTGACCGTAAGCGTAAGCTTCCAGTAACCACGTTACTGCGTGCCTT
>CAZHOZ010000068.1:0-2684 GCA_964533895.1 uncultured Candidatus Saccharibacteria bacterium
CAATCTTGGTGCGACTGGTTCGGTTGCTTATATGTTTGACAAAAAAGGTGTGATTCTTTGCAAAAGCTCAGCTGATAAGGATGAGATGAGTTTAGCAGCGATCGAAGCCGGTGCTGCCGATATTGATGATTCGGGTGATCAGCTCGTAGTCTACACTGCACCAAAAGATTTAGAGGCTGTTAAAGAGGCTTTGGGTGACGAGAGTGTTGAATCTGCAGATGTGGAGCTGGTGCCCAATCAAACCGTACGCGTTGAAGACGAAGGCAAAGTTCGCAGCATTATGAAGCTAATTAGTTTTTTAGATGATCTTGATGATGTCTCGAGTGTGGTGGCGAATTTTGATATCCCGGATGACCTGCTCGACCGAGTTAGTCAATGAATTTGCTTACAATCTTCGGTGTGGTATCAGGTGTCCTGAGTGCCATATGCTACGTACCTTATATTCGAGATATTTTTAAGGGCAGCACAAAACCGGAACGGGCGACTTGGTTTATTTGGTCGGTTCTAACAGTGATTTTATTGTTTGCGCAGCTCGCAAAAGGAGCTACAAATTCAATTTGGTTGACGGTAGTACAAGCACTCGGGGTAACTGTAATTTTTATTCTCTCTTTGTGGTTTGGCGAAGGTGGCTTGCAACGAAAAGATATTGTGGCGCTAGGGGTTGCAACAATCGGACTCGTTGCTTGGTTTATTACCAAGGACGCAGCTGTAGCACTTTGGCTGACGATATTTATCGATTTTTCGGGGGCGATTCTGACAATAATTAAAGCTTACCAAGAGCCAGAAACAGAAACTCAGTCTACGTGGATAATTTCGAGTATTGCGGGTCTTTTTGGTACTTTAGCGGTAGGGTCATTTTCTTTAGGGTTATTGGCTTTCCCGGTGTATGTATTTTTAGTCAATTTAGCAGTTTTTCTTGCCATACGACTCGGTTTGTGCGCCACAAGTCGACATAGTGCTTAAGCTTTTCATTCGTATTGAAGAATGTGTAAAATAATCCCCAGCACCTTCTAGAGAAAGGGGCCGTCATGGGGCGGTTTTACGATCGTTTGCAAGCTAAGTGGGATGAGGGCAAGTTCGTCTGCGTTGGGCTGGATCCGGATGCTAATAAGATCGGTCACCGTATTGGTTCGGATTATGGTTTTAGTTATCCTGGTGACCGCGCAGCTACGGTTCGCTATCTGACTGAAATCATTGATGCGACGCATGATAGGGTATGTGCTTACAAGCCAAACTGGGCATTCTTCTTGCGCTATGGTGGTCATGGCCTGGGCATGCTTGACGAGGTAGTACAACACATCGCCCAGCACTATCCAGATGTGCTCATCATTCTTGATGCCAAGGTGGCTGATATTGGCAACACTAATCTTGGGTATGTGCAGTATACCTTCGGCTATCTGGGCGTGGATGCTATTACGGTCCATTCCTACATGGGGCACGTGGCGATGGAGCCGTTCTTGCAGGAGTCAGATCGCGGTGTGATTGTCTTGGTTCGTACAAGTAATGAGGGTGCTGGTGAGCTGCAGGATCTGCGGGTCGATATAGGCCTGGCACGAGCCGCAGAATTGGATGTCTTGAATTGGGATCGGCAGCCTGCCGGGAGCGACGCTATGAACTATCCAGCGTTACCGGTATATGACGTGCTCTCGCGCAATATCCGCAGTGATTGGAACTACAACGGCAACTGTGCGGTGGTGGTCGGTGCAACTGCTCCCAAGGAGCTCGCGCGAGTGCGTGCATTGGTCGGTGATGATATTCCCATTCTCATTCCAGGCGTAGGCGCACAGGGCGGAAGCCTCGAGCTGGCGGTGCAGAACGGCAAGAATTCACGTGGTGATGGTATTGTCATTAACGCCTCACGCTCGGTGCTCTACGCCACACCTGAGGATGGTCAGTCATTTGCGGAAGCTTCGCGGGCTGAAGTTAGGCGTATGAACACAGCGATTCGCCAGGTGCTCTTTGTGCCGCCAACCGGTAACGACACGTAAGGCGACTAAGCCCCCTCTCATAGCCGAGGGGGCGATTTTTATTGAAAAACTGGTCCAAAAATTGTAAAATAACACAGTTCTCTTGTACCTACTACTCTGAAGGAGTAAGAATGCGCGATATGTTTGATATCATTGCTTTCGAGCTTAGTTCTCTTCCATCTAGTGATGAGCTGATTGATATGTGCTCACCAGAGCTATGCAGTGATGTGCTGGATGGTATTCGTGAATTGGAGCTTGATCCAGGGGATACTCTAGGTTGTCTTTGGGCAGAATGCTTGGAGGCTGGATTTGAACCCGAAGAGTATTTTCGCAGCAAAGGGGTTATCCAATGACAGCCCTGACGATGAGCCGATATGGGAGTTTTGCGCATCGCTAATTTGTGGTAACTCAAGGTGTAATTGATAATTCTCATCTAGTATTGAGTGGGGGTAATCATTCTGAGGTGTATCTGAATGCTGATCGAGTATTCACGGATCCTTGGCGGATGGTTGCTTTTTACAGACACTGGAAGAGTCGCTTCTTTGATGATGCGGGCGCTGCCTGCCCAGAAGTCGTGATTGGCCCAGCTACTGGTGCAATCTATTTGGTTGGAGGCTTTACGCAATATCTGACTAATGCCGGAATAGCTGTAAATGCTGCTTGGGCCGACAAAAATGGTCAAGACTTTGCACTTGAACGCTCGCGTTTTGCGGCTGT
>CAZHOZ010000068.1:2784-4665 GCA_964533895.1 uncultured Candidatus Saccharibacteria bacterium
GGGCCGACAAAAATGGTCAAGACTTTGCACTTGAACGCTCGCGTTTTGCGGCTGTTGTCCGATATAGGCGAGTCTTGGTTGTTGAAGATATTATTACTACAGGTGCATCAGTGGTGAAGACCATCGCAGCCGTGCAGGCAGCTGGTGGCAATGTTGTTGGCGTGGCCTGCATGGTAAACCGCACCAAGAAAGTGACGGCCGATATTCTGAATGTTCCCGAGCTGTGTGTTGCTTGGCAGTTAGATATTCCAAGCTTTTTACCAGAAGATTGTCCGTTCTGCGTTGAAGGTCGACCAATCGTTACTAACAATGGTCACGGCAAAGAATTTTCTGTAGCAAACCCAGAATATATCGGTGGTTACACAGAGGTGGTCTTCGATGACTAAAATTCCATTTGGTAAGTACCGACGAGTGCGGTATCAAGATGAGACTGGAAAGTTTTGGACTGTACGAGCCAAGCTCCTGAAGCCTGATCTAGCGAAGCAACCGTGGGCGGCCGTGGTGCTAGAGATATCAACACTAGACGGGAGTCATGTTGGCTCTCGTCTTGCTATTCGGAGTAATCAGATTGTGGAGATTGATGAAGAATATTCACCTCCACCTCCACCAACATCGAGTCATGCCCCTTGGTTTGGCTAGAATGTGAACCTCACTCTCACAGGGGAGTGAGGTGTTTTATTAAAGCAGTCAATGTGTTTCGACTATAACTCCAGTATACTACCTGTATGATTATCTTTGGGATTGATCCGGGCATTGCCACAACTGGTTTTGGCGTAATTGGTCTTGAGAACGGAATATGTGCGCGGGTGGATAGCGGAGTAATTACCACGCATAAAGACCTGTCACACTCTGAGCGATTGACAATTTTGTATGGTGATTTGAAGGAGCTCATAACTAAATATCAACCTGAACAGGCGGCAGTCGAGAGGCTATTTTTCTCAACAAACGTAACAACTGCAATGACTGTTGGCGAAGCCCGTGGCGTGGTACTTTTGGTGTTACAGCAAGCTAAAATACCGATCTTTGAATATACGCCACTGCAGGTTAAGCAAGGTATTACTGGTTATGGCAAGGCGACTAAACGGCAGGTACAGGAGATGGTGAAGGCACGTTTAAAACTCAATGCCATTCCACGCCCTGATGATGCTGCTGATGCTCTGGCTATTGCTCTAACGCACTTAGGGCATACATAAAAATCCGCGCTAAGCCTCTTGTCAGATGGTCTAGCGCGGTGAATTGGGAGTTGATGTGGTTTGACGTATTGGTGCGAGAATTTCAGCACTACGGCTTTGTTGTGGTTCGACCAAGAACTCACTAGCGACGCAGGCGTCGACGTTCTCGCTCAGAAAGACCACCCCAGATACCGAACTCTTCTTCTGCTAGTGCATACTCCAGGCAGTCTTTACGTACCACACAGCTCTGACAGACTTCTTTGGCATCCTTAGTTGGGACACCTCTATCTGGGAAGAACAGAGCTGGGTCTACACCCAGACAGTTGGCAAATAGCTGCCAGAACTCTGTTTCATCGACATTATAAACAACACCAGAAATCTCCGTATCACGGGTGACCATTTACTCTCCTATACTACTCGTGTAAGGTACTGGTTTATTTGCATACTATGCCGGTAAAAGTGCTTTAGAGCAAGACCTTTTGTATAAAGAATGTGAGATAATTGGTTTATGATAGCGCGTTTGGAGGGGGTAGTTGCCACCTGTGATTATGATCGAATCATCTTAGATGTTCATGGGGTCGGTTACGAATTAATCGTACCGGTTCGGGATGTGGCAACGCTTGAGCTAGGTGAGCAGGTGGCATTTTTTGTGGCTGAAAACATTCGTGAGGATAGCTATGACTTGTATGGCTTTCGCATTGAAGCTGAA
>CAZHOZ010000068.1:4675-4900 GCA_964533895.1 uncultured Candidatus Saccharibacteria bacterium
GCAGCTATATCGCAAGCTGGTCGGTGTCAACGGGGTTGGTGCAAAGATGGCGCATGCGATTGTTTCGACCTATGACGCTGAAACACTAACAGTAATCATAGATGGCGAGGAAATTGCGCGTTTGAGCCAAGTAAGCGGTGTGGGTCGCAAAACAGCTCAGCGGATTATTTTAGAGCTGCGTGGCAAGCTTGTGGCTGGCGATAGCGTTGGGGCGGTAAAAACGGC
>CAZHOZ010000068.1:4910-5585 GCA_964533895.1 uncultured Candidatus Saccharibacteria bacterium
GCTGACCCAGCACTGCAGGCCCTAATGCAGTTAGGGTATCGAGCCGAGCAAGCACAAGCGGCTTTACAGAGCGTTGATGCTGGGCTTGATACCAGTGCGCGGGTGCGCCAGGCATTGCGGGAGATTAGCTGATGATTGAACGACAAGATGATTTAGTACGACCAGAAGTACTCGGTGAAGAGACTCAATTTGAAGAATCGTTGCGACCGGGGAGTTTTGCTGAATACATCGGTCAGCGTCAGGCCATCGATGCTCTTGCTTTAGCGATTGCGGCGACCAAAAAACGTGGTGACGCGTTGGATCATGTTTTGCTATATGGCCCACCTGGTCTTGGTAAGACGACCTTGGCTCACATTGTCGCCCGTGAGTTGGGTGGTCAGCTCAAGATTACCTCTGGTCCAGCCATTGAGCGGGCGGGAGATCTGGCTAGCTTATTAACCAACTTGAATGCTGGTGATGTACTTTTTATTGATGAAATCCATAGACTGAGTCGAACGGTGGAAGAGATGCTGTATCCGGCGATGGAAGATTATGTTATCGATATTATGCTCGGTAAGGGTCCGTCGGCTCAATCACTACGCCTGGAGTTAGCACCCATCACAATTATTGGTGCGACCACTCGGTTTGGTGCTCTCTCGGGGCCATTACGCGATCGGTTTGGGATTGTGCAGCGCC
>CAZHOZ010000069.1:0-5427 GCA_964533895.1 uncultured Candidatus Saccharibacteria bacterium
GAGTTAATGGCGTATTCTAAAATTGTATTGAGTGCCCGCGTAATTGGTGCGTCTTGCACGATATCGTTGATCTTCTTCTGATCCTGGACCGTCTTCTTTTCGGCTTCAACTTCTTCTTTTTGAGCCGAAGCAATATTCTTTAAAACCTCTGATACTTCTTGAGAAAACTTCTCTTTATACATTCCAAGTACATAATCAATACCCATCTGCGAGGCAATATATGGATTAATCGTATAGCCTGTTTTGCGCGATATAAAATCGATGGCCTGCAAATTGGTTGGATCCAAAAGAGCCACGTTCAAGGCATTATTAGATACTCCAAAAGGAACCGCCATGTAAGTTTTAGCAATATCGAGTGGCACCATCTCGAGAACCTTTTGATCGACCGGGCTTTCGAGATGTATAAGATCTACAAATGGGATTTTTTTAGAAATAGCAATAAGTTTTACTGAGTCATCCTCAGAAAGCGCTTGCATGTCAATAAGAACCTGCAACAGCCCCTTGTTCTCTTTAGCGGACCGTAATTTTGCTATCTCTAAGACATCGTGCGGCACAATATCACCTTGCACAATCATATTTTCGATAATTTTTTGGTCTTCAAGTAAGAGCATTTAAACCAATCTCACTATTAAATTTAGATTGGGCCAGGTCCACCACCACAATTACTGCCACTATCACTACATTTTTGTGGTATAGAAAAATCGACGAACTGCTCAAGACTGCTCATTTTTTTCTGGTCGCTTGGATCGCCACTATCAGACAAAGGCTCCTTTACTCGAGCTGGAACTACAACGCTAATACCAGTATCTTTTGGCGCCGGAGCTAGCTGAGTATAAAGTAAAACACCAGTTATAGAAATTATTGCTATCGCAATGACAAGCCCTATCAAATCACGCTTTTTCACTCGTAATCTCCCTTATTAGCTTCAAATTGATCAATCTTGACTTCTACTGGCGCTATTGACGGCTTAGCAAATGAATAAATTCGATACTGGATATCTAGTGTATACGGCTTAGTTTTATCACCATCAATCTTCATGGAAGAAAAATCAAAAACTCTAGATGACTTCTCAAGAGATCGCATTAGCCCAATAATTGCCTCTCGACTGCCGGTTGCTTTTATAGAAATTGGATGAGTTTGACTCTTCGGGCTCTGTGTTGACGACTGCGATCCACCACTCTCACCAGATGTACTGGTAGTCGATGAAGCTTGTCCGCTTATAGCAGCGTTAGTCCTGGTGATAGCTTCAACCTTAACGGCCTGCTCTTTTTCCAGTGTAGAAAAAATCGTTAAGATGTCATCAAACGACTCATCTTCAGGAAGAGTCCGCTCGGTAATAAATTCAAATTTTGATGGTCGATCTCCATCAGCTCGTTTTATTTCTTCTAATCGTGTCTTATATTCATCCAGTTTTGCGAGTTTACTCTCAGTTAATTTTATTTGATACTCCTGGGCTCGCACTTCCAGAGCCCGCTTAACGTTAGATTGAGCTAGGTTATAGACAAAATACCCACCGACCAATACCACCAAAACTGTCACGCTAATTGTTATAATTAAAAAATTGCGCATACTTTGAGTAGCAAGTTGCGTACCCGGAGTCTCGGGGACACTCAACTTAGCTTTGCCGGCTGCTTTGGTCTTAATTGTTGGCTTTTTAGCTTCTGGCATTACTCTGTCTCCTTGGTCTCATCGGCAGTTGCATCAGCCCGAAACTTCTTCACTAGCTTTTCATCTACCTTAAAAGTCACCTCAAAATTCGACCCATTATCAGATTTACCCTTAGTTACCGAGCTAACTTCTACATCATGAAAAACTGGCGTACGCGAGAAACCAGCAATATGGCCAAAGTCAACATTATAGGTTCTGAGTGCGTTCATGAATAAAGCCACTGTGTTCAAACTATCAGCCTGAACTGAAGCTTTTACTTCATAATTAGTATCTGCCGAAAGATTTACTATTGCTACTCCTGGCGGTGTAGCATTACCTAATCTGTCGAATAGCTGAGAAATAATAATCCTCTTATCTGACAGGGTGTAAGCCTCAGACAACGCTCCATTAAACCACGCTAGATCTTGTTCGATACCCTCCTTAGATCGCACCTTGCTGGCTAATTCATTGTCAATTTTTTTCTTGTTTTGGCTAAACTGAACATTTCGAGCGCCCAACAATAGTAGTAATACGACTAGTACGATGCCGATACCGCTACACAATATTAAACATACAACTGTTACCAGACGCTTTACCTGCTGGTTTTTTAGCTTTAATAAACGAGCTTCAGGAAGAAGATTAATACGAATTGACATCGCCTACACCATATTCCTTAAGCCTAAGCCAACTGCCGTAGAGTAGCTCAGAGCCATCCCCGACAAACGATCGGTAAACTCAGTAGCATAGCTAATCTTCTGCCAAGGATTACCCATTTCCACGGGCAGACCTAGCGCGTTTGCCATATACACAGGCATCTCTGGTATTGCAGCCGGCCCTCCGGTAATCACGATCTTCTCCACCTTACGACCAGGATTGCTCTGGTAGAAGAATTCCATCGAGCGCTTAATTTCTTCTGCTACATTGTCGAGTAGTGGTTTCATCGAGCGGAAGACTTGTCCCTCGAGCTTGGTTTGTGTGAGCCCAAACTTACGCACAAACTGCTCAGCTTGAGCTTCATCAAGGCCTAGATTCTGGGCAGTAACACGGATAAGAGACTTGGCACCAACATTCACAGAGCGAATTAACCCTGGAATACCTGCCGAGATTAGTCCTATATCGGTCGTAAGCGAGGCAAACTCAACAACAACTACATCGATATCGGCATTCGGTACCATCGAGCGTGACTGCGCAATGGCATTAATATCTAAAGCCATCAGCTCTAAGCCAGCCTGCTGAAAAATATTGAGGTATTTGTTAGCAACACTCGTTGGTGTTGCAACCAGCAGCACGTCGATTTCTTCGGCCTCCTTATCTTGAGTAATGCGGAAAAAATCGAGCTTTACTTGATCAAGTGGCATCGGAATATATTTATCGGCCTGGAAGCGAATGGTATGCGCAATTTCGCTATCAGCCATTTGCGGAAGTTTTACAACACTAGCAAATACCTTGCTAGCTGGCAGCCCGGCAACTACATTCTTGGTACTCACTCGCGCATCAGATACTAACTTCTTAAGAGTCTCTGCCACCCTCGACTGATCGGCTGGTGCATCAGAACTCATCAAACCAAATGGCAACTCAATATCACCATAGGTAACCAAAGTCGGCTTATCATGAATAAGCTTAAGCTCAACTAGTCGAATCCCAGAATTCCCTAGGTCAACCCCAAAATAATGTTCGTCCTCGATAAATAAGTCCATGTGTTTCTATTCTAGCATAACTACTTTATTGATACCCCCCTTTTTTCTTCATTCTATCCACTAAAAGCGTGGTTTTTCTCCATTATCGTAATACGTAGCTGGCGCAATACGGCCATTGAGATTCTCAAATCCAGGAGGCGGGATAAAGCTAGCCAAACCATTACCAATAATATCTTCGGCTGGTCCACCGGTGTAATAGTTCTGCGGATAGCCGGCCTTTTGCTCCATCAAGCGATCAGTCGCTAGATTATTTGGCGCATCAAAATCACGTCGAGTACCTAAAACGGTGCAAGCTCGCTGGAAGTTAGCCGATGGTGTGGCTGTCGATAGATTGCAATACTTGCCATAAGCCCCCCAAGCTCCTGGTGCAATATCGCCCCATTTATTTACCATACCAACAAAATCTATATAATTACGCCCAAACTTAAAGCTTGTACCCGCCGTCACACTACCGGTAATACGAAGCGCTTGATTACAATTCGCCGCCGAAGTATTATCCACCGTCGGTGCTTCTACCACATTCGGATCTACACCAGCATCTTTCAATGGGTTCGCATCAGTAGCATTACTGCCGTGCCTAATCCATTTCGAGCCAGTCGTACCATCTTTATCGGTCTTGCCAGGATCTTCATTCATCCCTCCTTCAAGAGCGTATTTGTCACAGGTAATAATCCGGCCAGTTGCATACAATGAAGCATCTATCTCTTCAACATCACTAGCAATAACGATATCGCCATCAGCTATAATGCCAAGATTTGGTAATGAATTAAGACCAGCTGTATCTGGAGGCAAGCTAGAATCACCACGCTGGAACTGATATTGACTACTTAGATCCGTCCTGATATCACCGGTAATATATACTGTGCGATCAGAAAGAATCGTAGACCGACCAGAGGTTACGGTAAAATCACCCAGTGGACGATGAGCATCTGGTAAGTTGGGGTTGATGTTTTGGTTCACAGTAGTCAAGCTAAACACGGTTGGACAAGGCCGCTTATTGGGGCTCGCCCAGTTAACGAGATGATAACTATCCCCAACCCTACCAAATGGTCCATTAACACCGCCAATCGCGCCGTCAACAGGAAGCGTTGTTGGTCCATCCTCTGCACCCCAAACCAGACTTTGAGAATCATACGACCTACCTGGTGCCCAGCTACGATAATATTTGAAAGCCTGAGATAGCTCATATGGACCACTAATACCATCCTTAATCGCACCATTACTAATATCTACACACTGACCATACGACTGGGGCTGGTTTGGTCCTGCAAAATGCTGAGCAACCGTATTATAGATAGAATCATTATTTAGCTCTTTAGTGCCATCATTATTACTATCTTCTGCAAGCTCGATATTCAGATCAACATTACCAAAGCTACAGTTTCGACTGCGTTGCTGTTGATTTGGCTGGAAAGAATTCGGCGGATTAGCGATGCCTAGCATATAAAAGTTAGTCGAGCAGAAATTAGTACCACCACCTTCAGCGGCAACCACAAACTGTGCATGCAGATTAATATCAGGCTTTGCAATTACACCTGGGCGATTGGCTGGAGGCGATACAGTACTCCTCTGTACTGATCCATTATATGGAGAGGTACTGAAGGTTTCAGATTTATAAACACCGCGAGAACTTTCAGACTGATCCTCAATTTCACCAAGTGCTGTGGTATTACCATTTTGCACTCTTAACCACGGCTTATAACTAACCTTAATCTCTAAGTTACTCTCACAAGCTCCGCCAAAAGCTACTGCTGGCATTGGACCGCTACCATCTGGATCTTGAGCCATCTGAAAACCGATTGTATATTTACTGCCACCTTCCGCCGGAGGCTGTGGCTTTATTTCAAAGATAATCTCAGCATCATCAGCAGTGTCTATTCCATCTGGTGGTGCAGTTACAGCCACTGGATAAACATGTGACCCAGGTTGCATACGCATCTCTTCGTCACTAATTCTCCAGCCCTGTGAATTGTTGACAGACCTAATAGTGGCACCAGTTGTTACCAGATAATGATTAGTGTTGCGCAATCTACCATTCTCGTTCACGTCACGCATCCAATAGCTCTCTCCAATATTAGTCATG
>CAZHOZ010000070.1:0-5388 GCA_964533895.1 uncultured Candidatus Saccharibacteria bacterium
TCGAGCCTATGCGGCGGCTTACCTGGATCCATCTCAGATCGATGAGCCCGATCCGTACGTCATCAGCAAGCTGCTGAGTGTCGTTTCGCAAAGCTGAGACGGTGACGAAAATTGTCACTAAATGCCGCTTTAGTTTCCTGGGAATCGACCGTTAAATGAAACGCCGTCTGAAAATGCATGGACTTATCACTTTCGAACTGTATGGCACACCATTTGCTGTACTGTTCCAGTAACGATGTAATCGGCTGTGACTCCGGCTCGTACGGAAGCACATTCAAGTACCAACCAAAAAGGAGTTCTCAATGAAGAAGTTGCAAAAGGGTTTCACCCTGATCGAACTGATGATCGTGGTGGCCATCATCGGCATCCTGGCCGCAATTGCGATCCCGCAATTCTCCGAATACACCAAGAAGGGTGAAGACAAGGCGGCGCAGTCTGACACCAAGAATTTCGTTACCCAGTCCATCGCTAACTCGAGCACTTGATAGGGAAAACTGATCATGAAAAAAATTGTTGCAATCTCATTGTCTATGTTTGCTCTGGCAGGTGCTACAGAAGCTTTTGCAGCCACCACGCAGGTTTGTACTGGTAATGCATCGGTAACAGCAGCGAGTACAGTGGCTGCTGGTACTCCAGTCAAATTCATTCAGCAGGGTTTTAATTTCCGCTGCTCAAATAATGTGTTTTTGAGCTACGACGAGACACCCGTTGCGTTGGTTGCCGCAGCGTCGTCAAGAAAAGGTAAAAATGCTTACGCCGGTAATACTAATGGCGGCAATGTGACGCAATACTCTACATGTACGGGTACGGGCCAGATTTGTGATGGTTCTGAAGTGTCCACTGCTGTAAGTACTGTGGTAGCTACATTGCCTTCGAGCTAAGTTGTTGAATAGAAAAAAGCGCGCGATAGCGCGCTTTTTTTTTGCCTGATGTTTTTATGTCGCGGGAAGTGGGGAAAAGATGGGCTGGTTTCCTTTTTATCTGGGTACGTTAAAAGCCGGACTACGTGGTCGTAGTTTCCAGCTTGTATTCGTGCTGGGCGTCCTCTTGGTTGGTGTAGCGTACTTGTCCTCATTTTTCTCGCCTAGGCAGCCGATGACGGTTGCACTTGATATGGGTCTTTCCGGAATTCGTCTGGGTGCTGTTTTACTCGTCTTGGTATGGGTTCAAGAGATGATTGGGCGAGAAGTGGATCGCCGAACCGTAGTTTTTTCCTTGACCTACCCCGTGCCTAGATTTCATTATCTGATAGGACGTTTTCTTGGCGTTATTACGCTGACATTCCTGGCGCTCGTGGTGTTTGGCTTGTTATTGCTCTTGGTGGTCGTTGGTACGGGCGTGCAATATCAGCAGGAGTTTCCGGTTCACTTGGGTAGCCCATACTGGCTAGCCGTATTGGGGATCTGGATTGACACAATTGTCGTAGCAGCATTTACCGTAT
This sequence comes from uncultured Candidatus Saccharibacteria bacterium, assembly GCA_964533895.1. Lineage (GTDB taxonomy): Bacteria > Patescibacteriota > Saccharimonadia > CAILAD01. The sequence goes on from CAZHOZ010000070.1 coordinate 1,442, forward strand.
TGATATCAACCATTTCTACGACGCCAATGTTGCCGTTTATGCTCGGTTTGGCATTTTCGGTTGCGGGGCGCGCAGTCGGTACTGTGCGTGACTACCTGATGCATGGGGCCGATGGCGACGTGAAACTTACACATACCTATACGCCATTGGTGGAGTTGGTGTCCTGGGTGATTCCCGATCTGTCACGGTTGGATTGGCGTGTTGGGGCGCTATATCAAACAGCACCTGATTTTCTTTCGCTTCACTTAGCGGTTTTTTCGGCGCTTGCGTATACCTCAGTAATGTTGCTTCTTGCGGTTCGCTCGTTTTCCAAGCGGGAGTTTTCCTGAGTTATGAGCCTACGGTCTGCTCAGCTTGGTTGGGCTGCACTTTTGCTGGCCTGTGTGGTGGGGTATATCACCGCATCATCTGCCTTGCGCCAACAACTTAGGCAGGACGTGTCCATCGAAATGCAGGTTGCATTGCCAAGGTGGGTGCAGGTTTTTATGGCAGGTGGAGATCGTTATTTAGCGGCGAATCTTGCCGGCATTCGAGCACTGGTGGCTTCGACTGAAAAAATGGATGCGGACAACTATCATATTCTGGGTATTGTCCAATCAGATGCGGCGTGGCTGAACCCGGCACATCAAGACAACTACTACATTGCTGCGGCGATTCTGCCGTGGAATGGCGAGATTGCTGCAGGTGATTATGTCTTGCGCAAGGCGATCGATGGGCGCCCCTTCGACTGGTCGCCGATTTTTTACTATGCTTTCAACCGGATGTATTTTCACCATGATCACGTGGATGCCGCCAACTGGTTGAGATTTGGTGCAAAGCGAGCTACCGATATTAATGACCAGTATCTGCTGGAAAATTTGGCGGCTCGTTGGTACGAGCGCGGATACGATACGCGTACTGCAATTCTGGTGGTCGAGTCGATGGCGAAGGGCGCGCGTGATCAAGAGTTTCGAAAGTACTTGCAAATGCGAGTGGTGCGTCTCAAGGTGCTGCTCGGATTGGAAAAAGCTGCAGCAGAGTATGTAGCTCGTTTCCATCAACCGGCCTCGTCTCTACTGGAGTTGAAGCGTAGTGGAGTGATTGATCGAATTCCTGAGGATCCATTTGGTTTTGGATTTACTATGAAAGATGGACAAGCTGTGTTGCTGAACGCACCTGCCAAGACTGTGCAATGACTCCCGTAATTTCAGTTACCGAACTTAAAAAGGTATATCGCCGAGGCTGGAACCGGTCTCGGTTTGAGGCGCTGCGCGGTATTTCGCTTGAAGTCGCCGAGGGCGAAGCGTTCGGCTTTATCGGTCCCAATGGTGCGGGAAAGAGCACTACGATCAAGATTCTGACCGGGGTGATGCGTGCAACGTCTGGCGATGCGCGGATGTTTGGTGTGCATGTCGGTGATTCGCTGGCGCGTAAGGGTTTGGGCTACGTACCGGAAAATCCCTATCTGTTTGACTATCTGACGCCTGCTGAAATTCTGACCATGGGCCGCCAGTTGCATAGTTTGCCCAAAAATGCCAAGCGCGTTGCTTATTGGCTCGATAAGTTCGGCTTGGCCGATGTTGCGGGCAAGCCGATTCGCAGCTTCTCCAAGGGTATGACGCAGCGTACTGCCCTCGCGCATGCGATGGCAGTCGAGCCGCGTTTGTTGATTCTCGATGAGCCCTTGTCAGGGCTTGATCCGATTGGCCGACGCGATGTCATCGAAAATTTGATTGAGTATAAGAAAAGTGGCGGGACGCTATTTTTTACGTCGCACGTGCTGTATGACGTTGAGCGCCTGGCGGACCGGTTTGGCCTGATACACAAAGGTACGCTACGCGCTGTGCGCTCTCCAGCCGAGCTTGTGGGTGGTGACGATAAGGTCGTTATCCGTTCGCTGGGCGATACGCCGCTACCAAATCAGCAGGCGGAGTTTGCTGGGCGCTGGTGGATGGAAGTACCGCGTACCGAGCTCTGGACGACGCTGGAATGTTTGCGACAGTCAGGCCACACGCTGGTTGAGGTGAAGCCGACTCTCTCGTTGGAAAGCGCCTTCATGAAGGTGGTAAGCGCAGAGCAGGATTGAAGTTCAATACCCTTGGGGAGTGGCTATGCGCAGAACGGGAGCAGGTTTTACGCTGATTGAATTGATGATCGTAGTAGCGATCATCGGCATCCTCGCGGCGATTGCGATTCCGCAGTTTTCTGAATACACCAGGAAGGGCGAGGACAAGGCGGCGCAGTCGGATGTGAGGAACTTCCTGATGCAAGCCCGAGTGAATTCAGGTATTTAGTGGCGAGGCGCCACCTGAATCGGTGTACGTAGCACCTCTATTAGATCTGGCTGACTTAATTTCCCTATGTAGTGCCCAGGTTTGCCGCCATTCTGACTTTCGGTAAAAGTGACAAGATAGTCAGGTGCGTTACGCCTGAAACTTGCTGCGCGCACAATCTCATTGAAAGGGGTATGCGCACCTATTAGCAAAAGACTGATCAACATAAGTCCGAGGGGCGGCGCGTGCCGTGAGTCTAGCCACTTGGCTATAACCGACATTGACGTAATGAGAAGGATAAGTAATGGAGTGACAGATAACCTTAGTAGTGAGTCATTTGATGGTCCAAATTGATACAGCGGTAGTACTAGCAAAGCAAAGACAGAGATCAGGAACAATCCCGGTGCAGGAGGGCTTTGGCGCCATAAGACTAGGGCAAGAATGCCAAACTCCATTAAAACGAAGAGTGCGTAGTCGGATAAAAACTGAACCGTGTCATGCACGTGCTTGGGGCTGTTGAGTTTGCTCGGTAGGGCAGGAATGTGATCGACGCCGATGGTCATTAGTCTGACAAGGAAGACGGTCAAGGCGATCGCCGTGATCCATTGAGCGATAGTGATCTTGAGCGGATTGCGCTCCTTCAGCCATCGTGCCCCCGCGAGTGCCATAAAGGGCAAGAGGCCGATGGCAGCAAATGGTGTCCAAATGCAGAGCATGGGGAGTAAAAGTACTGTCAGGCGAGGCCAATCCGGATTGGCCCAATGACGGTAGAACAAGGCGCAACTTATCCAGATTGGGAGTGTGTGGTTGGGTGCCCAAAATAATTGACCGCTTAGTGAGGTGTAGCTGAATGGAACCCACCATTCCAAGCGTAGCGGGAAGATTGGCAGATCGCCATATCTAAGCACGATGCCGAGAAAGTCCATGCCTGAAAAGAAGATGACGACCAGCAGCGCGATGCCAAGCTTGATGCCGGCGCTTTGGGGCAGCGGAAGCAGCAACAGGAAGATCCCCGTCCCAAGCGTAGTCCAGAGATAAAGAATCCAGTCGGCAGTTTGGATGCCAAGGAGGTGAGTGAGCGCCGCAGGGGGGAGAAAGTAGCCGATGGCGGAGCGCATGAGCAGCGGTGCGCCGTCAGCTTCTCCGTAGGCGAGTGGCCAGGGGGTGTAGATTAGATCGGCATAGACGGCATCACGTACTATCCAATCTGGATTTGCGTACGTAAAGTGACCAGCACCGCCAAAGATGCACCATGCGCAGGCCACAACACTAATCAGCATCCGGGCGAGCCTGGAATACTCGATTCGCCAAACGACCTGGCGTGAGGCAAATTGCCAGAGGCTGATCAGCAGCAGCAACCCACCTGCGATTCCATAAGGTAGTTTGAGCCAGCCGAGAAGGAAGCAGAAATTCGGTAGGGCGATGTAAGTCAGCGCCAGAATGGTAAGTGTGTCGACCGACTTGGCCGAGTTGCCTTCATCTGCTTTAAGCCAGAACCGACTGAAGCGGGATTCACCGCCTTTCAGCACGGGCAACTTTCAAGAGCATCGGGCTCACGTTCGGATAGCTGTGACGATTTTTGGTCAGGAAAGTTGATCCGTTCGCGTTCCACAACTAGCGGTCGGTTTAGCACTTGGGTATGAATCGTGGCGATGTACTCGCCAAGTACGCCGATGAAAAATAGCTGAACCGAGG
>CAZHOZ010000071.1:0-5357 GCA_964533895.1 uncultured Candidatus Saccharibacteria bacterium
TTTCGGCTTCGTAGATCAGACGCTCGTCGACGAAGGTACGGCCATCGGCGATCACCATCGCCAGCTTGCCGCCGGCGACGCGGCGCACGTCGATCAGATAGCGCACCAGTTTCGCGGTCGGCAGCACCTGCCCGCTGAACTTCACGCCGCCAGCATTTCCTGGCTCACAATATGTGCCATTCGTGTTTAGTACCATCATCTTCTTTTATGGTGGTTTGGTGTTCATTCGTAGTGCGTGGGGCGAGTTAAAAGCAAAATTGCCAGGCATGATGACTCTTATCAGCCTGGCAATCATTACTGCGTATGCCTATAGCATTGCAACACAGTTCTTCATAGAGGGCGATGGCTTCTTCTGGGAGCTAGCAACCCTAGTAACTATCATGTTACTAGGGCATTGGCTGGAAATGGCATCAGTTGCTAAAGCTGAAAACGCCCTTGACGCTATATCTAAGTTGCTTCCCGACAAAGCCGAAAAGTTAGTCAAAGGCAAGCCCATGGAAGTATTAGTAAGCGAACTGAGCGTGGGAGATCTTGTATTAGTCAGGCCAGGGACAAGAATACCAATTGACGGAGTTATTACTAATGGAACGACGTCGATAGATGAAGCTGCTATAACCGGAGAATCAAAGCCTGTAGCTAAAGCCTCAAATGATGGCGTTGTTGCGGGAACTGTCAACCAAGACGGTTCAATCACTGTACGGGTTACAAAAATCGGGGACGACACAGCTTTAGCTGGGATCATGCGTCTTGTTGCCGAAGCACAAACCTCAAAGTCTAATGTTCAGGTTCTTGCAGACAAGGCAGCATTTTATCTAACTTTCATTGCAATAATTACCGCCATAACCACGTTTATTTATTGGCTAATTGCAAAAGACGCGGGTTTTGCCTTAGAACGGTCAGTTACGGTTCTGATTATTGCTTGTCCTCATGCACTAGGCTTGGCTATACCCTTAGTTGTTTCAATATCGACTGCGTTATCGGCCAAAAACGGCTTACTGGTTCGCAAAAGATTAGCCCTCGAATCAGCTCGAAAACTAGATTGGGTACTTTTTGATAAAACAGGAACATTGACAAAAGGTGAACACGGCGTTACCGATATATGGGCTACAAAAGGACATAGCAAAGAAGATGTTTTACATTTAACCGCAAGTCTTGAACAGAATAGTGAGCATATTGTAGGTAAGGGCATTGTACGAAAAGCAGAAGGAGAACATGTTCACCTTGATAAGGTCACTGACTTTAAAGCTCTGCCAGGTTTAGGTGTACAAGGCACATTGCACGGTAGCGAAGTGTATATAGCTGCCAGTTACCGGTATATAGAAGAAAACAAGCTTAGTGTTCCTGCGGATATCGCCAAAGCAGTAAAAAAAGCTGCGAGAGAGGGCAAGACGGAAGTGTATTTGATTACCAACGAACAGGTTATCGGTGCGTTAGGCTTAGCTGACATAGTTCGCGATGAATCAAAGCAGACCATCGCTACGCTTAAGGAAATGGGCATAAAGACGGCCATGATAACGGGCGACTCTGAAGAAGTAGCGTCCTATGTATCAAAACAACTTGGATTAGATCAATATTTTGCTGAAGTGCGTCCTGAAGATAAATCTGCGAAAGTAAAAGCACTTCAGAAGAATAGTAATAAGGTCGCGATGGTTGGAGATGGCATAAATGATGCACCAGCACTCACACAAGCCGACATAGGTATCGCTATTGGGGCGGGCACTGATGTAGCCATTAAGTCGGCAGATATTATCCTGGTCAACAGTAATCCTCAAGATGTAGTTAAAGTAATAAAGCTATCCAAAGCTACGTACCGTAAAATGTTCCAAAATCTTGGCTGGGCTACTGGCTATAACATTTTCGCAATTCCACTAGCTGCGGGTGTACTATTTGGGGCCGGGATTGTACTGTCACCAGCAGTGGGCGCAGTACTCATGTCCGCTTCTACTGTAATAGTTGCACTAAACGCCCAGTTACTGCGAAAAACTGTACTCTAAAATCTCATTCCGCTACAACGTATGGTCTAACTTCTTCAGCAATACTAATTAATTTTACGAAAAAGTTCGATTGTACAAGTGGAGGACAAACAGGAATCGAACTTTTTTACAGATTAATTGCAGGAAAATTTCACAAAAAAGCATTTGAGCAATACAAAATAGAACTTTTTCTATCTGTTATTTTTTTGAACTGTTCTGCTTGGCAGGGGTGGCAGGAATCGAACCCGCGGCCTTTGGTTTTGGAGACCAACGCTCTAGCCAGCTGAGCTACACCCCTTTATCGCAATAGCCGCAATTATAGCAGACTCCAGATATGAAAGGTAGGTGATTAAAGGGTATAATAAGAGTATATAAGTGGAGGCACGAAGATGACAGAAAATGATAAGAAAGTTTATGTACTAGACATGGAGACCGAGACTAAAAATAATACAAACTTCCGTACTACATTGTGGACAGGAGAGTACACTCAGCTGACTGTGATGTCGATTCCGGCCGGCAGCGAGATTGGCTTGGAGGTTCACGGAGATGTTGACCAGTTTTTGCGCGTAGAGGCTGGTGCGGCTAGGCTTGTGACCGGTGCGACCAAAGAAGAAGTTGTCGAAACGGCCGAACTTCAGCCTGATCATGCAGTACTAATTCCAGCCGGTACTTGGCATAATGTCGTTAATATTGGAGACATGGATTTAAAGATATACTCCTTGTACAGCCCATCTGAGCATGCACCAGGTACAATCCACAAGACAAAGGAAGAAGCTGATGCAGCCGAAGCCCTGGAGCATGGCGAAGCTTAAGCGTAGTGAATTGGTTCTGGCTTGTAACCTCGGTGATTGTGCTGAGTTTTGGTTTAGGAGCTTTTGTGGGTGCGCCTTGGGTGCCAGCCTTCCGCCAAGATCTAGATGAATTATTTGATTTGGCGGGTGTTAAAAAGGGGACTAAGTTTGTCGATTTGGGTTGTGGTGACGGTAAGGTATTAGCCGCCGCAGCTAAAAGAGGGGCTACGGTGGTAGGTTTTGAGGTGAACCCTATTTTATGGTTGGTTGCGCGAATCCGCCTACTGCGCTATGGGAAACGCGCTAAAGTCTATTTGCGTAGTTTTTGGGTAGTTGATGTGGGTCAGTTTGATGTAGTTTTTATGTATCTTATTCATCATTACATGCCAAAAATGCGCCGCCAGCTCACTCGTCAGCTGGGCAAAAACGCACAGGTTGTTTCGTACGTGTTTGCATTTGAGGGGGTAGCACCTACAAAAACCACGCGTAATAGTTTTTTGTACGATCGATCGAGCTTTGATAGAGTAGAATCATAACCTAATTATTGGAGGAAAAATGTCAGACATAACTGCGAAACCTTTAGGTTATACCGAACTACCCGGAATAACCAAAAAGCAACTCGCTGAACATTATAAGCTCTACCAGGGCTATGTTAAAAAATACAACGAGTTAGCGGCTCTAGCTAAGAAGGTAGATCTGAGCGAGCCAAATGCGACATATTCGGATGTACGTGAAATCAATCTGGAAAAAGTTTTTGCCCTCAATGCCATCCGTTTGCATGAGGCTTATTTTGAGAACCTTACGGCGGAAACTGCTGCCTGTGCGGGACCAATCAAGACTCTTATCGAACGAGAGTGGGAGAGTGTAGAAAAATGGGCGCAGGATTTCGCAGCTCTGGGGGTGGCGTCGCGTGGCTGGGTGGTATTGGCATGGGATTTTGATGGCATGCGACTTGAGAATTATATTTGCGATGCGCATAATCAAGGAGGGGTTTGGAACAGTGGCGCGCTATTGGTGATGGATGTCTATGAACATGCTTATTTTCTAGATTACGCCACTGCCCGCAAAGATTACATAACAACTTTCATGAGTCTGATTAATTGGAGCGTAGTAAATGAGCGCATCCCAAAATGGGCGATTGATAAATTTACAAAATAATTTTTTTAATAGGAGGTGATAGATGATTCGACTAAATCAAGCGGCACCAGATTTTGTGGCTAGTGCCTATCAAAAAGGACTTGATGAAGACTATAAAGAGGTTAGTTTAAAAGATTACGCCGGTAAATGGCTAGTATTATTTTTCTATCCACGCGATTTTACCTTTGTGTGTCCGACCGAAATTGAGGGCTTTCAGAAGCACTATAAAGACTTTCAAGCGGTCGGCTGCGAAGTACTGGCCGCTTCAACTGACACCATCCAGAGTCACAAAGCTTGGTTTGAACGTGATTTAAAGGATGTAGAGTATGCGATTCTTGAAGACCCTGCGCATAAAATTTCACGCGCCTACGAAGTACTGGATGAAGAAAATGGACAAGCTGAGCGCGGACTCTTCATTATTGATCCAGATCAGAATGTTCGTTATGTTGTGCTGTCGGATGGTAACGTAGGGCGCTCAGTAACCGAAACCTTGCGAGTAGTAAAAGCATTACAAACTGGCGGCCTTTGTCCGATTGACTGGCACCCCGGAGAGAAGCTTGTTGAGAAAAAATAATGTATACTAGCTAACATAAGTAGTTTGTAATACACAAATGCCACCAACCACACCACAGCAACCAGATTCTCAGCCAGTGCAACAGCCTCAAACACAGAGCGTTGCGCCGGCTGGTTTTGGTGCCGGAGTAGCGGCGGTAGAACAGCAGAAAGTCCAGGATAATTTAAAAACAACCGAAGATAAATATAAGCGCACGAAAGTTTTTTTCTACATCGCGCTTGGTGTGGGCGCACTTGCGCTAATTGCCGCACTTACGTTTGGTGTGCTGTATGCCAACGCTTCGGCAGCAAATTCGAAGAAGTACGATGAGGGCTATGGAGTTGGCGTTGAAGAACAGAAGAAAAAAAGTGAAGACGAGGCGATAAAGTCCAGTTTAAGTGATACGCGTGATTATATTGCTCCAGAGGAGTTAGGCGCTTTCCAGATGCGCATTCCTAAAAGCTTTAGTATCTCTACATCCAAAAATGGTAAAGATCAGCTAATCCTTTTAGCACACCCAGATAAGGTTGATACTACCGCTAAGGAGCTGGCAATTCGCGTAACCGTACGTGATGAGCTGTATACAAAAGTACGTGAAAAATATGATCGCGATACAAAAGAAAAGCGCAATGGTATTGAGTCAAGCGAAGAGATCAAGGTGTCTGACCGAGACGCAGTACGTTATATTGGTAAAATCGATCGGGCCCAAAAAGCTGGAACCTTAGTGCTGGTAAAATACTTGGATAAAACCATAATGTTTAGGACTGACGACAATGAGGACACAACCTTGTATGAAGCTTACAAAAATGCTTTGAACAGCCTCAGTATTCATTAGCTTGTATTGAAATAGCTCATGCTTGCTGGTGTTGTTGATGCGCAGGTAAGCTGGAGTGTATATGTGGG
>CAZHOZ010000072.1:0-1458 GCA_964533895.1 uncultured Candidatus Saccharibacteria bacterium
CCTGGATCTGTTTCAGGAAAAGCTCGCACTATTACCGCAGCTAATAGAATTGTGATAACGAGATAACCAAGCTTCATAAGTCGGCGTCTGGACAAGCTCCTCATACCGGTTCATCCTTCAAGCGGCGTTTTGTCTCTCGATGGCGCGCGACCGAAAGTATGATTCCTAGTATCAAACAATTTATCAGCATACTCGTACCACCAGCAGAAATGAGTGGCAATGGGATCCCGGTAACTGGCATAATCCCCATATTCATCCCAACATTAATTAGAACATGAAAGAGCAGCATGCTGGCCGTACCGATACAAATAAAACTCCCAAAACGATCTATTGATTCGGTACTTAATAAGTATATACGCACAATCAAAACCCCATAGAGAATGATTGCCAGAGCGGCACCTAAAAAGCCTAGCTTCTCGGCTAAAACTGCAAAAATAAAATCCGTATGCTGAGAGGGCAAAAAATTTAGCTGACTTTGGCTACCCGATGATAGACCACGACCCACCCAACCGCCACTGCCAACTGCAATAATAGCCTGGGTAACATTGTAGCCCGTACCCAGCTTATCAGCTTGCGGATTGAGCAGCACACTAATACGATTCTGCTGGTAAGGAGCAAGCAAAGAGTAGACAATCGGCAAGGATACAGCACCGGCGGCAGCACCGGCAGCAAGATAGCGTTTTTTCACGCGTGAAGCTAAGGTCATACTGAGCCAAATCACAAACAGCACTAATCCAGTCCCAAGATCTGGCTGGATGACCACCAGCATCATTGGCACAATCATGATGAGTATTGAGTACAGCAAATACCGCACTCTATGGCTCTGTGGATAAACTTTAGAATAAAATGCTGCCAATACAAGAATGAGAGCCAACTTTGCAAACTCTGACGGCTGAAATTGGAAAAAACCAATACTTATCCAACGTTGAGCACCAAGTGCTGAAAAACCGATAAAGTCGACCGCCGCTAAGCTTGCGACCATCAAGATATACAACACAATCGCGTAGCTCTTAAAGAGCCGATAGTCAATGCGAGCCACTACTGCGCAAGCCAACAAGCCAACCCCCGCATACAAGAACTGGCGCGAAGCATCAATCTCACTTTTGACTTCACCTGCCTTAATACCTGACGAATACAATACCAAAAGACCAAGCGCTACAATTAGCAGCGCCGTAGTGGCAACCACCCAGTCAATCTGGCGTAAACCCCTCCTCACACCGCCTAACCTTGCTTCGTTATACCAATTTTCAAACCAACCCCAGCCAGCTTCTCTTCGACCACATATGCAGCGTTTTTGACTTCGTACGCCAAATCGACACCGAGCACTTCTGAAAGTATCATGTCTTCAAATGTCATCACAGCATCCGCTACCGGAGCGTCGGCTTCCAGCGCCACATGAATACGATCATCAACCTGTAAACCAGCTTTTTTACGGGCAACCTGTACAAGTCGAATAAT
>CAZHOZ010000072.1:1468-1702 GCA_964533895.1 uncultured Candidatus Saccharibacteria bacterium
GTATCCAGCTCCACACTGATGACTTCTGCAACATGCATATCCACAGACTTCACATTCAACTCTTCGGCAATGATTTCTATTAGCTGAGTATTCAGCTTGGACGGCACATGAACCGACACTGTCCGTAATGGTTGGCGCACTTTCACGCCGGCTGCAGCTCGTTGAGACAGACCAATCGTAACCACTTCACGCACTAAAGCCATCTGGTCCACTATATCCTTATCAATAGTTGAA
>CAZHOZ010000072.1:1712-5277 GCA_964533895.1 uncultured Candidatus Saccharibacteria bacterium
AAGCCTTTGGCCAATCGGCTAAATGTACTGATAGTTCAAGCTGACCCGCCGACACTTTTTGCCAAACATCCTCGGCCACAAACGGTGCCCATGGAGCCAGCAACTTTGCTGTTTGTAATAGTGTGTAGTGTAGGGTTTGATAGGCCTCGGTTTTATCGACATCATCACCGCTCTTCCAAAAACGACGACGACTCCGGCGAACATACCAGTTTGAGAGATCGTCAAGAAAGTTTGCGAGCGAGCGAGAAAGTGTTTGCGGATCATATCGATCGGCTGCGGTAGTAACCTCGTCGATGGTTGTGTTAAGGCGTGCTAACACCCAGTCATCAAGCACGTGCTGACCTTTTGGCTGAACCAAAGTTTTGTTCGGTAGGAAGCCATCTACATCAGCATACATTGAATAAAATGTTTGTACGTTTTTGAATCTCTGAATAATATTTCTCTGTGATTCCAGAAGGGATCGTTGGTCAAATACTGCAGTTTCGCCGGAAACAAGCGGTGTAGAAAGTAGATAAAATCGAATTGCATCCGAGCCAAACTTATCAAATGTTTCCGTATTTTCAGGATAATTACCAAGCCGTTTGCTGAGCTTGCGACCGTCACTGCCGAGTAAAATTCCATGCGCAACTGCGTTTGTAAAAGCCGGCTTGCCAAATAGGGCCACACTCATCACGTGTAACGTGTAAAACCAACCTCGTGTTTGCCCCACATATTCAGTAATAAAATCTGCCGGGTGACCAGACTCAAACAATTCTTTGTTTTCAAACGGGTAATGCATCTGTGCAAATGGCATTGAACCCGATTCAAACCAACAATCAAAAACATCCTCTATGCGTCTAGCTAACTTACCAGAATCAGTTTTAAGCTCAACAGAGTCAATGCTGGGTCGATGCAAATCCTGTACCAGCTCCGGCTTGATAGACCGAGCTTTTAGTTCCTCCACAGAACCAATTACTAACACTTCGCCATCTTCTGTCTTCCACACCGGAATTGGCGCGCCCCAAAATCGCTTACGACTAATATTCCATTCGCGAGCATTCTCAAGCCACTTACCGAAAGCTCCGTCTTTCACATGTGTTGGATACCACTGTATCTGTTGGTTTGCCGCCAAAAGTTCCTCTTTTATTTTTGGCACATCAACAAACCAAGCACTCATCGCTCGATAAATAATCGGCACATCCGTACGCCAACAATGGGGGTATTTATGCGTGACAATTGCCTTACTAAATAGCTTACCAGCTTTCTCCAGATCGGCCACAATCTCGCCATTGGCATCAAATACCAAGCGACCAACGTAATCTTTGACCTCTTCGGTGAAACGCCCCTCATCATCAACCGGGCTAGCAATGTACACTCGTTCCTTTTTCCCCAGCCAATAGTCATCCTCACCGTGCCCGGGAGCAATATGAACTACTCCAGTACCCTCACCGGTCTCGACAAAATCACCCTGCACAACCCGAAAAGCCCTATCCTGCCCCTCAAAATATGGGAATAGCGGAGTATAGGCTAGTCCGATTAACTCCGCGCCTGCAAACGTCTCTACTTTCTGATATCCTGCCAGCTCGCCTGCGTAGCGCTCCAAAGCGTCTTCGGCCAAAATGACTTCATCATCGTCCTTACGCATAGCAACATAGCCAATCGATTCACCCACCGCCAAAAGCATGTTGGCTGGCAATGTCCACGGGGTAGTTGTCCAACCCAATAAGCTACGCCCATCAGCAAGCTTAAAACGCACAGTAGCCGTCAGATCTTCGCGATCTCGATAGCTATCATCTTGACGTGTCTCAAAATTTGAAAGCGCCGTCTGCGCACCATAACTATACGGCACCACCCGCTCGCCCTCATAAATCAAGCCTTTTTTATAGAGCTCTGAAAACGCCCACAAAACCGACTCCATATAATCTTGATCCATAGTGCGGTAATCATCGGCAAAATCCACCCAACGACCAAGACGATTGACATACTCATGCCATTCGCCAGTAAAACGTAAAACCGAATCTCGACAATACCCAACAAAATTTTCTATCCCATACTCGGTAATCGCCTTTTTGCCTGAAATCCCCAGCTCTTTTTCTGCTAGCATTTCTGGCGGCAATCCATGACAGTCCCAACCAAAGCGGCGAGGTACATACTTTCCGCGCATCGTCTGGTAGCGTGTAATAGCATCTTTCAACCCTGATGTAAGCATGTGGCCTAGATGAGGTAGGCCATTCGCAAACGGCGGACCATCATAAAAGACATAGCGCTCAGCGCCCTCACGCTGGCTTACAGATTGTGCAAAAATATCATTTTTCTGCCAAAAAGTTAAAATTTGCTCTTCTTCTTGCGAGAGAGCCGATTTTTGAGACCTATCCATATCTGTTATTGTATCGCTTTCGCCCTGTTTTCGGCAATAGGCTACTAAGAAACTTCTTTAAAACTCAACTATATGATTGATAATGATAGCTTATGTCTGCCAGTGAAGGGACGGAGTGCTGCCACAGAGCAACTGGAGAGCCATCATCCCGCACAATCAGAACTGCCGGAGTTTTCATAATTTGATACGCCTCCATTTGTCCAACCGAGTCTCGACTCGAAATGTCGCGGGTTGAAATGGCGTCCTCACCCAACTGATTACGCGCAGATTCAATAAGCCGGCTATATTCACGCCTCTCAAGAACAGTATCCGGCTTGCCATAAAAAATTACTTGCATCGCTCTCTATCATACGCTTAAATTGAAAAGTTTTGCTAGTAAGCTCTAGCTTTTTCGCTGCTTGCGAATCTGCTGTAAGGCCTTTTCAAAACTGTCAATACTTGTAAAACTCCGATACACACTGGCAAAGCGCACATACGCCACGTCATCAATTTCTGAGAGCCCTTTCATCACCAGCTCGCCCACCTCTGCGCTGGCGATCTCAGCCTCACCCAAACTATAAAGTTCACGTTCGATATCTGACAAAAGTTTCTCTATCCGTTCCGAGTCCACGGGTCGTTTTTCACATGCTCGATAGATACCCGCCGCTAATTTATCGCGGCTATAGAGTTCACGCTCATCATTTTTTTTAATGATCAATAAACGCGGCAACTCAAGCCGCTCATAGGTAGTAAAGCGATGGCCACAATTCTCACATTCCCGACGCCGCCTGATAGATCTAGCATCTTCGACATCACGAGACTCTACGACTCGACTATCTTTTGATTTGCATTGTGGACAACGCACAATCTCCTCCTAGCACAACCGGGCTACTCTTTTTTGGTGGCTTCAGTTACTTCAATGATTGAACTCTCTACCTTCACTCCTTTGCGTAAGTAGGCTGGCTTATCAAAATCATCTTCTTCAGCTGCATCAAAACGAGAAGACATTGTTTTTATGATTGGCTGCGGTTCAGCCTCGACAGTTGCCTTATTTATTGGGGCAATCGAATCTGACGTGAGCGTTTCCGTCGGTTCACGATCAAAGGGCTGAATCGGCTCATCAAAAAGCGAGGGGGTATTGCCTAACGAGTTTGCCTTGTTGTCCACAAGCTTTGTTTCAGGCTTAGCCGAAACAAGCGGATCATCACTTACCAAAGTATCTTTACGTGC
>CAZHOZ010000073.1:0-5134 GCA_964533895.1 uncultured Candidatus Saccharibacteria bacterium
CAGCGCGGCTCTCGCTATTTCCGAAGAGGAGCGACGACTGCTCTCAAGCCTGGATACCGATCCGGTACACCTCGATGCCCTTTCCATGCTGACCGGATACGACACTTCTGAACTGCTCGTCCTGTTATTCGATCTTGAACTGAAAAAGGCCGTCGTCCAGCTGCCCGGCCAGTTCTTCTGCAGGAACAGATAACAGATGAAAAGAATAGTCATCATCGGCTTGCGAAACGGTATCGCCTGTTTACTGCGGCACAGGAACTCATGCCATATCGTGCCATGGGATCGGCAATGCTGATAATGCCGTTTTTTGGTCATCCTGTTTCGGCTTGTTGCGTTTCTCTGCCTTTTTATGGATTTTATCGGGGAATTATTACCTTTGATGGGTGTAAACTACCCTTACCGGGTCTTCCCGGCAATAAATAACAACCAAACAAAGAAGGTACATGATGAACATGATGCATTGCGCAGGAAAAGTGATGAAGAGGATGGCAATTGTAGCCAGTAAGAACAGACCAGAGATTAGTATCATTGGTCCCACGGTCACACCCGCGACGGTTGCAAGAGTGCCAATTAATCCAGCCAGCCCAATCGCAGCCAATGCCAGCGGCAATAACAGTATGCCGATTACTAGATTAATCCAAGGAATCCAATTGACGAGGTTTTCGCGCCATTCTTTTGGTATTTGAAATGGGGCTTGCTTAGTAAAATACGGCTCCAGTACTGAGATTAAATCGCTAGATTTAGCTTTTGTCATGATAAGTTCTCCTAAATTATTATCTTCTAAAGTTATTGTAGTGTGAAATATCTCAATATAAAAGTACTTATGATTAAATCAGCCAGAGATATCAAATTCGCGCAGCTTCTTTTTAGCAGTTTGGGCGCTAGCAGTTTGCAGTCGAAGTAGTTCGGCATAAATGCCGCCTTTTTTGTGAGCCAGCTCACCCGGGCTGCCTTGTTCAGCAATTTTGCCGTTTTTGAGACCTATGATCATATCGACATGCGAAATAGTGCTGAGTCGGTGGGCAATGATAATCGTGGTGCGACCCCTCATCAGCCTTTCCAAAGCTTGTTGCACTTGAGCTTCCGCCTTGGCATCGAGCGAACTAGTTGCCTCGTCTAAGATAAGGATTGGTGGGTTTTTTAGTAGTGCGCGAGCAATGATAATGCGCTGCTTTTGACCACCAGAAAGCTTAATGCCGCGCTCACCCACCTGGGTTTTGTAACCTTTTTCAAGCTTTTCTATAAAGTCTGCTGCATTGGCAAGCTTGGCTGCGTCTTCCAGTTCCTTTTGGGTGTGGCGCCGCCCCAAACCATAGGCGATGTTTTCTTCAATAGTTCCAGAAAATAGCGATGGATCCTGAAAAACGATACCAATGTTTTGGCGCAAACTAGTCTGAGTAACATTTGCAATCGGCGTGCCGTCAATAGTGATTATCCCGCTATTGGCTTCATAAAAACGGACGATGAGATTAGCCAGAGTAGACTTGCCTTCTCCAGATTCACCGACTAGGGCAACTTTACTGTGGGCAGGAATACAGAAGCTAACGTCGGTGAGCACTTGAGCGCCATGTTCATAGCCAAAAGTGACGTGCTCAAAATTTACTTCCCCACCACTAAGCTTAAGTTTTTTAGCCCCCAAAGCATCAATAATCGTCGGTTTTTTCTCCATAATCTTAAAATAGTCTCGGCTATCAGCTTGAGCGCGCTGTATGCCCTCGATAATAAAGCTAGAACCAAACAACGGAAACTGAGCTTGGTTTGCTAGTGTGATGAGTAGGACGGCGGTACCGACTGAATATTGTCCTTGGAGAGCTTGCCATACGATGACGGTAAAAATAGTGAAGAAGACCACGCCCAGCACTAATCGTCGTGCCAAATCAAAAGCATGCCACTGTTGCGATTGGTCGCGGGTTGTGTGCTCAATTTTTAACCGCCGTCGGCGAAAATTAGCTAATTCCTCTGCTTCGCGCACAAATGATTTAACGACTCGGATTTGGCCGATTGATTCTACGAATCGACCGTTTGCAATATCGAGAGTTTTGTTGATTTTTGCTTGCTTCTTTTGCCAGGCGGCGCTTGAAAGATGAGTAATCCAAATATAAGTTGGAAAGATGATTACCAAAAGTAAGGCTACCGGCCAAGAATAGATTGCAATTGCTACGAGTGTCACAACGGTAGTTAAGAAAAATTGAACAAAGTTGTTAGCCAAAGCGTTCATAAGCTGCGAAAGGCTGGAAATAGAACGCTCTAGGCGGGCGGTAATTTTTCCGGTTTGCTCAGAGTCGTAGTATTCGATCGGTAGGTTCATCAGGTGCTCGTAGTAGCGGGTTGAAAGGTGGGTATTCAGTTTTTGTGACATAATATCCCCCAAGTGGCCATTAACATTTGAGAGTAGTGCGACAGCTAGTGCTGCCGATAGCATTAGGCCAAGTGGCAATAGAGCCTGTGAAAATGTCACTGAGTTGCCTTGCGCGTATGAGCTAATTAGATCTACTAACTGCTTGGTGAGAAAAGGATTAACCAGATTCAGCAGCGCTAATACAACAACCAACATAGCAATCCCAACGTAGTACCATTTCAGCTGTGAAGAGAATTTTAGGATTTTTGCAAGTTCACGCATGGAGTTTAATTGTACGGCTATTTTTCGTATCTGCCTAGCAAGCAAATAGTATTTAGTGCGATAATACCTGCATGAAGTTTATGCGCGATTTTTTTATGAGTCAGCCGGAGCAAATCTACAAACGCGGTGATGTCTTGCTCCATCAAGGTGAGGCAGGCACGGATGTGTTCTTTATTACCGATGGCTTTGTTAAAACCTATACCATTGCTGATGATGGCGATGAAAAGCTCATCGCCATTTTAGGACCAGGTGATGTGATGAACTTGGAGACGGCCCTCTTCTCCAATGTGACGCACCGTTATTATTATGAAGCTATGACAGATGGCAAAGTACGTATTCTAGAAGCCAAGTTGCTTGATAAAAAGCTGGAGAAAGACCCAGCGGCGCTATTTGGTCTAGTGCGCTACCTTATGACTCGCAATGATGAGCTAGCTCAAACGCTGGATAATATCTTGCAAGCCAAGGCCGATGTAAAGCTTGTGAATATGTTGGCGCTTTTAGTGCAACGCTTTGGTCAGGAGTTATCGGAAGGTACCGTTACTCTTCCTTTTACACTTTCGCATGCTCAGCTAGCCAGCATGGTTGGCACCACGCGCGAGACGATGACCGTGCAGGTGCGACAACTCACAAAACGCGGTGTGTTAAAGCCAGCAAAATCTGGTCTGTTTCGCAATCATAAATCTGGCTTTGAGATAAATCTTGCAAAGTTACGTGAGATAGCTGATGTGGATTGATGGCATAAAGGAAAATTTTACATCTAACCCAATTCGCTAGGTTTCTCGGTTGCTTTTAAGCTATAATAGTGCCTTATGAAAAAAGTCATACTCTACTATAAATTTGTGCCTGTGCAAGACCCTATGATGACGATGCGCTGGCAGCGTGAGCTGTGTCGCCGACTCAACCTCACTGGACGGATTATAGTCAGTCCGCATGGCATAAATGGCACATTGGGCGGTGATTTAGAGAGCCTAAAGGAATATAAGCGCGAGATGAATCGCTCGGCGATTTTTCGCGGCATTACATATAAGTGGAGTGACGGGGGTGGCGATGAGTTTCCACGCTTGAGCGTTAAGGTACGCCCAGAGTTAGTGGCATTCGGCGTGCCGGATGAAGTTCGAGTAGATGAAAATGGTGTTGTTGGTGGGGGCAAACACTTAGAGCCCGAGGCACTACACAAGCTCCTAGAAGAACGTGATGATGTGGTGTTTTTTGATGGTCGAAATGCATACGAGGCTGCCGTAGGTCGTTTTAAAGGAGCAATTGTGCCCGAAACTCGCACGACCCATGATTTTATAAAAGAAATTGACTCAAGTAAGTATGATGAACTAAAAGATAAACCGGTTGTTACCTACTGCACGGGAGGTGTGCGTTGCGAGATCCTATCGGCATTGATGAAAAATCGAGGCTTCAATGAGGTCTATCAGGTGGATGGTGGCATCGTAAAATATGGCGAAAAGTATGGTGATGAGGGTGCTTGGGAGGGTTCACTCTATATCTTTGATGGCCGTATGGAGCAGCGTTTCAGCGATAAATCAGTTGATATTGGCAGGTGCAGTCATTGTGGTGGTAAGACCAGTCGCTATATTAACTGCGACAACGTTAGCTGTAACGATCTAGTTTTGGTGTGTGAGAAGTGCGCCGATATGACTACTTGCGTGAAGTGCTTAGTCTCGCGTATGTAATATGCTTGTCAATATAATTGGAACTTCCTAATGGAAGTTCCATAAGTGCCTAATTGACACGATTCATGAGCTGCATAGAGGGGGCATTGGCTTCGGTACAGACGGATCGTACGGGTAGTACGGATTGTGTCCAGGCTGGTAGGGCCGTGGAATGTATGGTTTCATCGGCCGTGGTTGGTATGGACTATAGGGATCCAGGGGGTCAGGCTGTGGTATCCAGGACTCTATTGGTTGTGGTGAGTAGGGATACCATGGTGTGTTCAAGTATGCATTCATTCTCGCTCCAGTCGTTCATGTGTCGGATGTGTATAGGGCCTCCCTTGTGGGAGGCCCTATGAGGGACGGCAGAGAAATCAGTGCTGCGTGCGCTCACGCGTGATGTGATTCGTGCTGTGGACATCCGTAGGTCCAGGATTATCCCATGAAGTGTGCCAGCCCCTACCGCGCATTGTCACGTGCTCTGTTTCGCCGATTGTACCGTAGGCACCGGGGACGCCATTGATGCTCTGACCATCGGGCTCCTGACCATTGGGTCCTCGCCGGTAGATCATTCCTTCGTTGGATTCTGAGTCCATTTTTACTCCTAGGTGCTCGTTATCGCCGGTTGACGATGTGCCCACTATAATAAAATCTACCAGCAAATAAGATAGCAATTTGTGAGAAAAATTGTGCACTACAATATTGCACAATTTCTAGATCTATGTTAGGGTAGCGCCATGAATATGTTTACTCAAACACCAGGTGAGAAAATCAAACTAGCCCGTCTGCGGTTGGGTCTTACTCAGCAGCAGCTGGCCGACCTACTCAATGACAAGCTCACAGGTGAGGAGAT
>CAZHOZ010000074.1:0-5018 GCA_964533895.1 uncultured Candidatus Saccharibacteria bacterium
TCGATCTAGTACCCGACGGGCTTGTTGCGCATCAACGAGGTGCTGGTTAATATCGCGTGGCTGCGCAACTGCTGTTTCTAGGGCGGATTTGGTAATCTCAGAAAAAGTAATACGCTTCATCTCTTGCGTGTCGCTGGGCTCCAGAATAGCGGCAAGATGCCAGGCAATAGCTTCACCTTCGCGGTCAAGGTCGGTAGCGAGCAGGATGGTGTCAGCGTCTTTGGTGGCATTTTTTAGGGCTTTAATGCGCGCGGCACTACCGCGTGGCACCATGTACTGCGGTTCAAAATTGTTTTCAACATCAATACCCAGTTTGGATTTTGGCAGATCCCGCACATGGCCGTAGCTGGCTACGACTTTATAGCCCTTGCCGAGGTAAGACTCAATCGTCTTGCCTTTAGCAGGACTCTCTACAATAAGAACAGTTTTTTTTGCGGAAGATTTTGCCATAATGGTAGTTATTACACACACGGTGTAGCTCGCCGATTGTACGGTGCAGCCCTTCGTCTTGTCAAATATTTACCATACTTATCCAGGTGTTGCCATGAGTGGACCTAACGTAATTTTGCATTTCTAGCAGTGTAAGCGTACTCAATAGTACGGGTGTCGGCAGCGTGGTGGTTTGGGCAAGATCCTCGGTAGTTGCTGGACTATTTTGTAAGGCTAAGAGAATCTGTTTGGCATATTGACTCAACTGGCAGGTTGATAGTGGTGCCTCCTTCTCTGTGACTTGTTCTACTCCGAGAATAGCACAGACATCTGCAGCCGAAGTGATAGCACCAGCACCTGCTTTTAAAAGGTTATTTGGACCGGCTGATCGGGAGCTAGTAACCGGTCCAGGTACGGCGAGTACGAGTCTATTTTCATCCAGAGCCAGCTGAGCGGTAATGAGTGAGCCAGATTTTGCGTCGGCTTCAGGTACGATTGTTGCTTGCGCCATACCAGCAATAATACGGTTACGTGCCGGAAAATGGTGTTTTAGTGGCGGCATAGTAGCTGGATACTCGCTCACGATGGCTCCGCCGGCTCTTACGATCTCGCGGGCCAGTGGTTTGTGCTGGACCGGATAAACGTTTTCTAGTCCCGATCCCAGTACTGCAACTGTTTTGCCGCCTGCCTCTAACGTGGCGCGGTGCACAATGCTATCAATGCCATAGGCTAAACCGCTAACGATACAAAAACCAGAATGGGCCAGATCGGCAGCCAGTTTGTATGCTATCATTTCGCCATACGCTGTGGGTTTTCTGGTGCCCACAATTGCCACCATTGGTGAAGCTGGAAGCTCACCGGCAACGTGCAGTTTATTAGGCGCATTGTAGATACTCTTAAGCGCCTGCGGATATAACTTGTCTGAAAGTGAGATTACTTGCATAGTAGTAGTGCTTGTATTACCTGGTATATATTCAGTAAACTAATACTTATCCTGTTATAACTATTGACAATATTATCATAAAGTGATAATATACGTCCGTACCACAACAACTTACCTTTTTTGGAAGTAAGCGATCTGCTAATTGCGGGGCCATATCCTAAAACTCACCCTCCTTTAGGTTCAACCGCGTTAGCAGATCGCTCACTTCCATAGTCACGGCTGTATAGAATATTTAGTGACGGCCGCAAAATCCTTTATGGTGATATGGAAGGAGTAAATGAAAAGTCCACATTGGTCTCGACTGGTGTGGTCTTTTCATTTGCTCTGAGGGCATTTTAGCAAAAGTACGAACAAAAAACGAGCATGAGTATCTTAAAAAAGTTACTGTATGAGAGCAAAATGCTCCAGCAGAGCTTGTGTTGCCAGCTCAATTTGCTCTGCTAATAGCGCTTTTTCAAAGGCATTAAAGTCTTGTAAAACAAATTTATCGAGTGGCATGTGAGCCATAGTGTTATTGCTTATCCCAAAACGCAGGCGCAAAAAGCTTTTGCCTACAGTGCGTGCGACCGAGCGTACGCCATTATGGCTTGCACCGGTACGAAAGCCCTCGGTCCAGCGCAACTTGCCAAACGGCAAATCACGGTCGTCATAAACTAAGCAAATGTGGTCTTGGGTAACGTCGTAGTAGTCGGCCAACGCTCGCACAGCTCTCCCGGATTCATTCATATAGGTGGTTGGCTTAACGGCAAAAACCTGCGGCGCTAGCTCGGCAATTTCAGCACACCAGGCTGGCTTATCACACCACGATGCTTGTTGTTTTTTTGCTAAGTTCTCAACAATCTGAAAACCAATATTATGACGGGTGTGGGTATACTTTTTGCCTGGGTTGCCGAGCCCGACGATGAGAGCGGGACGCAGTTTATGTGTCGAGTTTGTGACCATACTTACTCTTAAAGATAAGCTTTATAGGTACTCCGTGCAAATCAAATTTTTCGCGGAGCTTATTTTCTAGGTAGCGACGGTAACTAAAATGGATGGCGTCGGGGTGTGTGCCATAGATGGTGATCTCGAGCGGCAAGTTACCAGTTTGGGTGGCATAATTGAGTTTTGGTCGTAAGTTACCAGATCCGGCTACTGGCTTTGCAATTATAGCAGCCTGCAAGGCATCATTTATGTCTTTGGTGCGAAGAGTTTGCCGGGTTTTTGCACCAACTTCTACTATCTGTTCCAAGAGCTTGTCGAGATTTTTCCCAGTTTGGGCAGAGATGAGTACATACGGTGCCCACCAGACGAACTCAAATTCACGCTGCAGGCGGCGCTCTAAGCGCATGCTCTGACGTTCTTCCCCGCTCATTTCATCGGATTTATTCACAGCCAGCACAAGACCTTTGCCGGCCTCACGAATGATTCCGGCGATGCGCTGATCCTGGCTAGTGGCAGCCTCTGTTGCATCAACCACGAGTACACAAACATCGGCACCGGCTACCACCTGACGGGTGCGGGCTAACGAAAAATATTCAATATCTCGACCAATCTTACCGGGCTTGCGTAGGCCAGCAGTATCGGTGATGAGGAGTTGTTTGCCGGCGTGGTTGATAATAATGTTTACGGGGTCCCGAGTGGTGCCGGCAATTTCTGACACAATTGCGGCTGCTTCTCCGGCAAGTGTGTTAATGAGGCTAGACTTACCAACGTTTGGTCGTCCTAAAATTGCTATTTTTAGGTTGGGGGCAAGTGGCTCTTTAGTTCGACGGGCGGGTAAATTATTTGCTACAACCATCTTGAGTTTCTCAATTCCTTCACCATGATGAGCAGAAACCGAGATCGTTTTCTCAATCCCTAGAGATTTAAAGTGGCTTGCATCGATGGGGTTCTTATCGGCTTTATTTAGGAGTAAAAAAGTTGGTACTTTGAGGGCTCGAATAGTGCGAGCGAGCTTTTTTTCGGCTTCTGTGACGTGAGTCTGGGTACTATCAACCACAAAGAGGATTAGCTCAGCTGATTTGAGCGAGCTGGCGAGTTGTTCCTGAGCAGCTTGAGTCAAAATGTCTTTGGTGTTGCCAAATCCCGGTGTATCTTGCAAATAAGCCGTTCGTCCCTCCCATTCAATCTGGTGCCGTGTGATGTCGCGGGTGGTGTGACTCTCATCGTGAATGATTGTTGCCCGACTTTCGAGTAAGCGGTTCACCAAACTCGACTTACCAACGTTTGGTACGCCCACAAGTGCAATGACGGGAATGTGTACTGAATTACTCATACTCTAAACTGAACGCCAAGTTTATCATATTTCTGGATTCTCCGAAACGGTCGGTGCTTCCCAGGATGACCGTGATTACCTCCCTTCCCTCTCGCTCGGATAGGGTAACCAAGCATTCTCCAGCGGCTTGGGTGTAGCCAGTTTTTACGCCGCGCACACTCGGTGCGTTCAAGAGTAGTTGATTGGTTGTATTGAGCCTGTATTCTCTTCCTTTCTCGGACGCAATGGTCATACTTTCTGTATTAACGGTGGTACGGAAGAATTCATTCTCCAATAGATAATGCGTGAGTAGTGCTAAATCGTGTGCGGTCGAAACATGCCCAACCGTATCTAGGCCCGTGGGATTTTCAAAGTTAGTGTCTGTCATACCGAGTTCGCGGGCAGTGTCATTCATCTTGGCGACAAAATCGTTAACCGATCCACTATGCCAAACCGCTAGAGCAACGGCTGCGTCGTTAGCAGAGGGAATAAGAGCGGCTTGGGTAAGCTGGCGCGCGGTCATCTTGTCGCCGGGTACTAGATTTATTACTACTGAACCGCCGCCTTGTACGGTAGAGATTTCTTTTGGAATTGTGACTATTTCATCAAGATTTTTATCTTTTAATATAAGGTATGCTGTCATGAGCTTGGTAAGACTGGCAATTGGTAATTTTTCGTGTGGAGATTTCTCATACACTACCTGCCGAGTACGCGCATCCTCGATGTAGGCTGATTTTGCGGCTACACTGTAGTCAGATGCTGCTTTCTCGGTCGTGATCGGTGCATAATTACCGGTTTTTACTGCCTGGCTCTCGGGGCTTGGCGTGAATGGTAGGATCCCGAGACCGGCAACCGTGAGTGACATGAGTAAGCTGGCTATTTCTTTCATGCGTCTGCCTCGACGGCAAGTTCTTGCCATTCACCTGGCTGGATGTCTTCTAGGATGTAGGGTCCATGCTGCAAGCGCACAAGCCTACTCACCGAGTGCCCGAGAGCTGCTAAACTGCGGCGAATTTGCCGGTTACGCCCCTCTTCTAGCACGATGCGTACGCGACGTTCACCATCTCTGCTGGCGGCAACGGCTTTACTTATGCCATCTTCTAGCTCGATTCCGGCGGTGAGGAGTTCTAGTTGCAGATCGGTGAGAGGTTGCTTGGTTGTCACAAGGTATTCGCGACGCACGCCAAATGAGGGGTGCATGAGTTGATGTGCGAGCTCACCATCGTTGGTGAGCAGCACCAGGCCTTCGCTATCACGATCGAGACGGCCGACGATAATGTCACGATGCCAACCTAGCGGGAGATAATCGAATATGATTTTGTTATGTTTTCCTTGCCTGGCGTGTGAAGAAATAACACCGCGTGGTTTATGGAGCGCAATAAGGTGTGGGGTGTCGGCAGTAATACGGAG
>CAZHOZ010000075.1:0-4276 GCA_964533895.1 uncultured Candidatus Saccharibacteria bacterium
TCTTCATTGCGCCGTTGGATCTCGGTAGAGACCCCATCGGCTTGGATGGCGCCTGGCTCATCGTGCTTGGCGGGGACGGCGAAGTACTCGCCGTCCGTGAGCGTGGTGCCGGTGGTACCGGTGAGCAGCCGCGTCAAGCGCACCCACTCGACCTGGTAGCGCTCATGTTCCAGCCTCTTGGCATCATCCGAGAGGCCGTCATCCCTTACGCGCTGCTCGATGAGCGTGTTCGGAAATACTGCCAAGGCGGCGCTCTCGAGGGTGTCGCCCTCGCGGGCCTGGAGGATAATCGCGTGGTCGTAGACCGCGCCGATATCCTCTGCGGCATTGGCCTGTGGCGTGCTATTACGTAGTACGCCATAGGCAACCAAAGCCACCATCGTGACTGCAAAGGCCCCGAAGAGCAGCCAAGGTGATCGACGATGACTCTTTTCATCTTCGTCGATCGGCTGGGGCGGGCTCTTAGGCCGCCCCGCCTTCTCAGTGCGGGACTCTTCCGTTATGGGCATAGCTGACCTCCTAAAGGTCCGATCGGATACTGCGAGGTGCAATAACCCGCTATTTATAACAAATCATAACTTATTTGTCAAGGATAATTAACGCACTCGCACTAACGCGCGACTACAAAATTCACCAGCCGATCCGGCACCACAATCACCTTCACCACCTGTGCGCCATGTGTCCAGTCGTGTTCAGCATCTAGCCCACGCGCCCGATCCTCTATAGCACCGGGTAGCCTACCCGCTTCCATCACAAACTCGCCGCGCAGCTTGCCATTGACCTGCACCGCAATTGTTACTAGTTCATCACGAGTTTTAGCTTCATCAAAAGCAGGCCAAGCTTCCAGATGCACGCTCTCCTGCTCACCAAGCTCCTGCCATAATTCTTCAGCTAGAAACGGCGCAAAGGGTGCTAAGAGGCGCACAAAAGTTTGCACGTGCTCACGCCACAGCTCCAGGGCCATATCGCCAGAGCGTTGAGTTTTGCCAAGCAAAGTAACATATTCCATCATCGAGGCAATGGCGGTATTAAAACGAGTACTCTCCAGATCCTCAGTAACTTTTTTTACCAGCTTATGCAGTGACGTATCGAGTGCCGTTTCGCTCGTGGCATCAATTTCCTGTACCTTATACTCCGCTGAAATTGTGCCATAAACTTTTTGCAAGAAGCGGTATGTTCCTTCAAACCGTTGTGGATCCCACGGCCCGCCGTCTTCCCACGGCCCCATAAACATCAGGTACAGACGCACCGCATCAGCTCCGTATTTTTCAACATACTGCATCGGGTCTATCACATTACCTTTAGATTTACTCATCTTATTACCATCCGGACCGAGGATCATCCCCTGGTTAATAAGCTTGGTGAAAGGCTCTTCAAAACTGAGGAGCTTTTGATCATGTAAGAACTTTGTCATAAAGCGCGAATAAAGCAAATGTAAAATGGCGTGCTCTACCCCACCCATATAACGATCCACCGGTAGCCATTTTTCGACAGCTTCGGGATCAAACGCCGCTTCTTTGTAGCTTGGATTTGGATAGCGCAAGAAGTACCAGCTTGAATCGACAAAAGTATCCATAGTGTCGGTCTCGCGGCGAGCACTCGCATTACCACACTTGGGGCAGGCCGTTTTTACATAATCTGGATGGGTGTGCAGCGGCGAGCGACCAGACTTGTCAAACTCCTGCCCAAGCGGCAACACCACCGGCAATTGATCCTCTGGAACTGGCACTACACCGCACTCCTCGCAGTAAATAATTGGAATTGGCGTACCCCAGTAGCGTTGGCGAGAAATTAGCCAGTCGCGCAGACGGTAGTTGGTGGTCGCCTTGGCAAAACCGCCTTTATGTAGCCAGTTGGTTATTTTTTGCTGAGCTTTTTT
This sequence comes from uncultured Candidatus Saccharibacteria bacterium, assembly GCA_964533895.1. Lineage (GTDB taxonomy): Bacteria > Patescibacteriota > Saccharimonadia > CAILAD01. The sequence continues at coordinate 1,880 of CAZHOZ010000075.1, forward strand.
CGCGGCAGCACCATTAAACTCAGCTGAATTGATGAGCTTCCCATCTCCCAGATAAGCCTCCTGCTGAATATTACTACCTCCAGCAATCACTTCGATAATCAGCAAATTATACTTTTTAGCAAAAGCATGATCGCGCTCGTCATGCGCTGGAACCGCCATAATCGCCCCAGTGCCGTAACCCATCAGTACATAATCAGCAATCCAGACTGGAATCTTTTCGGCATTGGCCGGATTTACCACATAGCTCCCGGTAAAAACACCAGTTTTTTCCTTGGCTTCCATGCGATCGACATCGGTGCGAGCACCGGCCCACTGCTGATATTGCTCAACTTCATCTCGCTGCTGGTCAGTAGTAAATTCCGCAGCTAGTGGATGTTCGGGTGCAACCACCATAAATGTCGCCCCAAAAATCGTATCCGGGCGCGTCGTAAAAACCTCCAACATCTTATCTTTGCCATACAGCTTAAACTCGATGTGCGCGCCTTCACTACGACCAATCCAGTTGCGCTGTTGTTGCTTGACGCGCTCTGGCCAATCTAGCCTATCTAAATCATTCAAAAGACGATCAGCATAATCGGTAATCGTAAAATACCACTGCTTGAGATTCTTTCGCTCCACAGCCGTACCGCAACGTTCGCACTCGCCGTGAACAACCTGTTCGTTGGCAAGTACTGTCTGGCAGCTCGGACACCAATTGACGATGCCATCGCGACGCACCGCCTTACCAGCCTGATAGAGTTGCAAGAAAAACCACTGCGTCCACCGGTAATACTCGGGCTTAGAGGTATTTACCAAGCGATCTAAGTCGTACATACCACCCAAAGTTTTGTACTGCTCACAAAAACTGGTGGTATTTTTATCGGTCCACTCGTCGGCGGGAATACCATTTTTTATAGCCGCATTTTCCGCCGGTAAGCCAAAAGCATCGTAGCCGAGCGGTTGCAACACGTCGCGGCCACGCATGCGCTCAAACCGACCCAGAGTATCGGCCGGCGCAAAATTATACCAGTGTCCAACATGCAGATTGCCAGACGGATATGGAAACATCACCAGATTATAAAATGGTCGCTTGGGTTTTTCTGGTGTCGCATAAATTTTCGACTTTTCCCAAACTGCCCGCCACTTTGCCTCGGTTGACCGTGAGTCGTAACTAGCCTTACTCATGATCGCAATTATACCTGATTACCAGGAGTAAATCGAATAATACAGCTTATCCGTGGTAGCTAAATATTGCCCAAAAATTTGCGTACTCCACTAAATAGTGTTCGGGGATAACGCTCGATCCCGTCCGCTGCACCGGATCATGTACGAAAAATACTCGATCTTGCGCGCGGTAACCAGAAACTACTACTTGGTGGTTTTCTTTATTATCCGAAAATCCAGATTTTACACTCACCATTACTGGATTACCTAGCTCTAATGAATCATGCAGCGAAAGTAGCAACTTATCCGCTAAAGACCGCCGATCTGCCTCCAGACCTATCTGATATTTTACCGCGGACATCTGCGCCGCATCATAGCCTTCATTTTCCTCAAGAAATGTGGGATCTTGCGATGGCGCGGTCCAATTGCGTCGCCAAGCCACCAAGCCATAGCTAGTTAATACACGCACCTGCCCGGGATGCCACCAATCATTATGTTCATTGATCGCCCCATAGCTTTCAGCCCGCCGAAAAATCTCCGCCGCTGGTACGTGATGGCCGAGCTGAGCTTCAATAATCATCTCTAGGCACGCCAAACCACAGCGTTGTCGCGGCTCCATGAGTTGCACATGCAGGAGTTCAGGATTTTCTTGCCAACTGTGGTGGATATCAATCTTTACGTCGTTCACAGGCCAAAACTCTTTTTCTTTTTGCGCTTCCAAGCCTTAGACTGACGCACCAGCTCGCGCACCGGATGTAAACCGGGAGCCAGTAAAATACGGCTGGTTTCTTCGGTAAACACACCATTTTGCGAACCCTTAACAAACACCACATCACCTTTTGAAATGTGTTTTTTCAAATAATGGCCAGCCTCGTACGGTGTGCGAAACTGCTTGATGCGCACCCTATCCATGCCCGCCTCTTCAGCAGCCGGACCGATGTATTGCCCCGCAACTTTTCCGACCGTCACCAGCATATCGAGTTGCTTAGTAGCTGCGTATTCACCCACTTCTCGGTGCAAATCGGCAGCGGCAACACCGAGCTCGTTCATGCTACCCAAAACAGCCACATGCCCCTTGCCGGTTATCTCCATCAGCGTGTCGAGACCAGCTTTGACGGCCGTTGGGCTGGAATTGTATGAATCGTCAATCAATACTGCGCCATTTACCGCATCCAGCATACGCATACGCCCAACCGGTGAAGTAATTTTAGCCAGAGCCGTAACAATTTTTGCGCTCTCCATACCAAGTTCTCT
>CAZHOZ010000075.1:4286-4981 GCA_964533895.1 uncultured Candidatus Saccharibacteria bacterium
CAAGGTGCTCAAACCGTGCTGGGCAATGAGCTGGGTGCGTACCGTCTGCTTTTCTTTACCAATGTGTAAATCGGCCACTAACTTGCCATTACGTCCTCGTACCACATTTTCAAAACGCACGACACCTCGCTCAATACCATAAGCCACCGCACCCTTACGCCGCTCCATTACTTCGCGAACCGTATCAAAGTCAGCATTATAATACACTTGCTCCGATTCACTCACCAGTGCCACCGCGTCATCACGTAAGGTATCGAGCGAGCTAAATCGCTCCATATGCGCCGGGCTTACACCGGTTAGTACGCCAATCTTGGGCTGCATTAGTCGTACCCACGGCGTCATCATCGCCCGCTCATCCTCGGCAATTTCGAGAATCACCAAATCATAAGGATAATCAACAATCATCTCGCTCATCTGCCTAAAAATAGCTCGCCAAGCCGACGGGCTCGACACTCTGTCTGGCGCCTTCAAACCAAACAGCGCCAGCGGTACCCCAAACTCAGTGTTGTAACTATCTTCGGAATAGCACACCTTACGCCCGCCAGCTTCGAGAGTTTTGCCGATTGCCATTTTGGCACTCGTTTTACCCACCGTACCAGTCACCATCACCACTGTAATATCATGCACCGAGAGCAGCCGCTGCACGTGGCGCCGCAGCTGAGCTACTACTACTTTTCCAGCAAATTTTTTTATCA
>CAZHOZ010000076.1:0-2812 GCA_964533895.1 uncultured Candidatus Saccharibacteria bacterium
CTTAAGGCGCTCACACAGGTTAATTACGATTTGAGCAAGATCTGGTTTGTGATTGCTCATGAGGAGCGGGGTGGAGATGCAGATCGTGAGCGTGTTGCCACACTTAAGCAGGAATTTAAGGGGCAATTCGCCCGCTTTCTAACTTTCGAACATCCCGATGGTATTGTGGGAGAGGAGAAGGGTAAGGGTGCGAACATTACCCATGCCGGTCGTGAGATGCTCAAGGTGATACGATCGGAAAATGTAAACATAAAAAACGTTATTATTACAACATTAGATGCTGATCACCGACCTGATCCTGAATATTTTAATCATCTCACGTATGCCTTTGTTACTTCAGAAACACCCAAGCATTATTCATACCAACCAATCCCGATGTTCTTTAACAATATTTGGCATGTACCGGCTCCGATGCGGGTGATTGCTACAGGTAACTCTTTCTGGGTGATTATTAACTCCGTGCGCCCACATCTCTTACGTAATTTTGCTAGCCATTCACAGCCGCTAGAAGCTTTAATTGATACAGATTTTTGGGCTTCTTGGTCGGTGGTGGAAGATGGTCACCAGTATTGGCGTAGCTATTATCGTTTTGACGGGCAGTATCGGGTGGAGCCAATCTATGCACCAATCTATCAGGATGCAACCTTGGCCTCGAGTTATGTTGGGACCTTTAAAAACCAGTACTTACAGTTGCGTCGCTGGGCCTACGGTGTTTCTGATGTGCCGTATGTGATGGTACAGAACGCCCGACATCCAAAAATTCCGGCCAGCTCTCGTAGCATTCATTTGTGGCGGCTTTTCGAGGGTCACTATTCGTGGGCAACCGCACCACTTATTTTGACATTTGTAGCCTGGATGCCGCTCTTTCTCAATTCGACTTTCAAATACAGTGTGTTGGCTCACCAGCTACCAATTATCGCTTCGCAAATTATGACGATTGCCATGGTGGGGCTGTTTATTACAATATGGCTTTCGATCATTTCACTGCCACAAAGACCTCGGAGCAAGAAGAAGGTGCAGGGTATATTTATGATTTTACAGTGGGTTCTGTTACCGATTGTTGCGCTTGGCTTTGGGGCGCTGGCGGCAATAGATGCTCAGACACGGCTGATGTTCGGTAAGTATCTTGGTTTTCGTGTGACTGAAAAGGCTGTGAAAGAATGATTGGACTATATCTCGCGGCATTCTTATTGAGTCTGACGGCTGCTTTGGTACTAACGCCGCTTGTTATAAAGCTTGCAGTACGTATTGGTGCGGTTGATAACCCGAGTGAGGCAACGCGCAAAATTCACGAAAAGATTATGCCACGGGCGGGTGGTATTGTGATTGCGAGTATTTTTGTTGTATTAAGCCTGGCATTGACTCCAGGGGCTCCCACGAAGGCCTACTGGGGTGCGCTTTTGGCTAGTGTGGCGGTGTTTTGCGTTGGTCTCTATGATGACGTTAAGCGACTCAGCCCCTGGGTAAAGCTTGTTGCGCAAATTACAGCAGCAATGGTGGCAATTTTATTCTTTGGAGTAGGTGTTGAGGTAATTTCTAATCCTTTGGGGCAGCAGTTTGAGCTGAGTAAGACTATAGTTGAGATAGGTAATGTGGCCATACCAATTATTTCAGTAATGTTTAGTTTGGTATGGATGGTAGGTATGACAAACACCATGAACTTTTTGGACGGACTTGATGGCTTAGCAACTGGTGTGGGTGGTATTGCGGCACTTATTCTGTTTCTTGTATCAATAAATCCGCGCATCGATCAGCCGGCCACGGCCGTGATGGCGCTTATTATATTGGGCGCCTGTCTGGGTTTTCTCCGTTACAATTTCTATCCAGCGAAGATATTCCTTGGTGATAGTGGAGCCTACTTTCTCGGTATGATGTTGGGTAGTTTGGCGATCATCTCGGGAGCTAAGCTAGCTACTGCACTACTGGTGCTTGGAGTTCCAGTAATTGATGCGCTATGGTCTGTTGTACGACGTTTGGCTCAAGGAAAGTCACCGTTTACAGCCGATCGTGGTCATTTTCACTACATTCTACTAGATGCTGGGCTTAGTCAACGCCAGGCAGTTTTACTTATTTATGCACTTTCCTTGACATTCGGGTTGTTTGCTCTTTTGGGTGACGGACTCGAAAAGCTTTTAGCACTTGCCGTGCTTGTGGCAGTGGTGGCACTACTTATGATTACATTTACTCTGACGCGTAAGCATCAACATCGACGATCCTAACCTGGTTCTGGATTGACGCAAAAGCGTAAAATCGGTAAAATATAGCGTGAAGAGAGGGAGTACCGTTGAATCCAAAGGCATTGAATGAGCTAATTAATAACCTACGCGTCTTTTATCGCTGCCCCTCGTGCAGCGCGGAATATCAGACAGATGACATTCGTTTTCTTGGCAAGGTTGATCAGCATTGTTTTATGCAGCTAAACTGCCAGAAGTGCTCTTTACCAGTACTTGCAACGGTGCTAATGAGCCATACGTTTGGGCCCAAAACTCAGCGTAATCGTCGGAAAACCAGTAAGTCATCGCTGGGTATGGATGCTTCACGTCGTGAGCGAGCGCTGTTTCATCAGAAGGGAAGAATCACCTCGGCTGAAATTGCCGATTTCTATACTTTTTTAAGCTCTCAAGCGTAATTTTGGAAGATTGGTCTCTTAAACTTTTTAGAATTTTAAGGAGAAAAGAATGGATACATTAAAGTTACAGGTGGAAACACGAGCTGATACCGGCAAGAAGACCCAGCAGCTGCGCAATAGTGGTAAAGTGCCAGGTGTCGTGTATGGTCGCGGACAGGAAACGCAAGTTGTGGCCATAGATGC
>CAZHOZ010000076.1:2822-4975 GCA_964533895.1 uncultured Candidatus Saccharibacteria bacterium
GTCATTCCGGGTTGATTGAGTTGATGATTGACGCAAGTGATCCGGTTAATGTTCTGATTCATGAGGTGCAAACGAATCATCTCGGAAGACCTCTACATGTGGACTTTTATCAGGTAAAAATGGATGAAGCAATCCGTACTGAGGTGCCATTGAAGTTAGTTGGTGAAGCCCCTGGTGTATTTAACTTGGGTGGTTCGTTGGTCCAGGCTCTTGAGGAGGTAGAGGTGGAAGCTCTACCGGCAAATCTGCCAAGTAGCATCGAGGTGGATGTATCTAGTTTGGAGGAGCTCGAAAGTAGTTTGAGTGTTGTTGATATTGTGGTGCCAGAGAAGGTAACCATCCTCTCTGACGAGCATGAGATGGTGTGTAAGGTGGAGGCTCCACGTTCGGAAGAGGAAATGGCTGAGCTGGATGCTGAAATGGGCGAAGAAGTGAAGCCCGAAGATGTAGAAGAAGCTGAGGAAGCGAGTGAGCAGCCCGCTGAATAGCTGAGAAAGATACACGTAACGACTAAAAAGGCTCCGATTTGGGGCCTTTTTTGGTGTAATACGTCATTGATATAATATACATATATGTCATGCTACAACATAATGAATATGTAGTTAGTACTTCTTTATCTCGGCTTTCAAATCTGATTTTGTACGGAAGTTCATATGGAGAGCCATATAGCGCATAAAAGCATTCATATCGATTGCCTTTAAGGTTTCAAGACAGAGACGACGGATTAGATCGGCCTCTATTGTGTCTTGGCCACGAATAATAATCTTTTGCTCGATGGTATCTACTAGATTATCAACATCTATATCAGTTAGATGTTCAGCATCAAGCACTCGGAGTATTGAGATAAATAAAACCGAGCGGCGATAGGGGGAGTTTTTGCTGCTGCTCACCACCTGGATAAATGATAAATCTTGCCGCTCGTAAGTCGTTATGACCTTGCCACAGTCCGCACATCGACGTCTGCGCCATATCTGGCTGCCACCTCGTGTCGAGCGCGTGTTTACCACCTCACTGTGGGGTGACCTGCATTTCATGCAAATCATGTCTATATATTGACATACCCCTGGTAGTTAGTGCAAGTGGATAACTCAAAAATGTTGTGGATAACTCAAGTTGCCATGCAGGAAAACCCTTATGTTGCCAGGTAGTATCAGGTACAATAAGCACAAGCTATTTATCAATAAACACAAGCTATTTATTTTTAGCTTTTTGTCTATATGCAAACCAAAGGGATGAGTAGAAAACCAATCGAACATTTAAGACACGCAACCAAGAAGGCGCTATCTGTGCCTGGTCGCTGCTATGTGAAGACTAGCTCTGTTCGTAGTCGCACAATAATTCCGGCGCATAACAAACTTGAACAAAAGTATGGTTGGTATACCAAGTGGCATCAGTATCCGCATCACAAGAGGGTGCATGGTGCGGTGCTAATTGCGTACTTGGTAGCTCTTGGTGTGTTTCTGAGTATCTTTCAGCTAGCTAAGGCAGGTGATTTGAATGATAGCTGGAATTTTTCGAGTGACACAGGCCTTACCTTGTCCGACTCCAATCTTTTAGAGGTAGAAGGCGGGAAAGTTCGCCTTAAGGCACTGAACTATACAAGTGACGCGAACACAATGGCGCTTTTTCATCTTGATGAGGCCAGCGGTACAGCAGCAGATGATGCATCTTCGAACAACAATGATGGTGTGGTTGCTTCAGAGAGTTGGCAGATTGGCGTATTGAAAAATGCCCTCAGCCTCAACGGTACGTCATCGAAGGTCACTGTGCCTGACTCGGCATCCTTATCACTAACGGGCAACAATACACTGGAAAGCTGGACTAAGTTTTCAAACCCGTTTAGCGCTGGTTCGTCCCAATATCGCCAGACAATCTTAGATAAGGGTAAATATCAGCTTTACTACGATAACGAAACTGGCAAAGTGACCTACGAGCTAGAAAACTCGGGATCAAATAGTTGGACTCAACAAGCTGGTTATGACATGTTGGCTAACAATGGCGCTAAGGTCAATCGCAGTTGGGACCAAAACGGCAAGCAAACAATATTTGAGACTGTTAAGATGGGTAGCGATGTTTATGCAGCGCTGGGTGGCTCAACTAATGATGCTGAAATTTGGAAATATGACACAGGTACCGGTATTTGGTCGCAAATT
>CAZHOZ010000077.1:0-4770 GCA_964533895.1 uncultured Candidatus Saccharibacteria bacterium
GGCCTGCGTTTTGTCATTGAATGATGTGACTGGTCCACTTCAAATTTTCTCTAGGCCTGGTTATTGTAGTACGCTAGGTCCTGGTTCCACTTCTCTACTGAGCACACTCTCCGCTAGCCAGCGGGTTTGCCGCCCAGGCTTGATCACACTCTACAACAAGACCTTATACATAAGGCCTGACCCCGAGGTGGTCTATTGAATTAATGCCTTTGGCAAGCAGTGACGGCTTTTAATTACCACCTTGTATTGCTTTGTCTACGGCTTGAATCATATTAAAACTAGGCGATTGTCGCTGCGGAAACTCTTCGAAAGTGGCAAGAAATTTTTGAATTTCCAGATAGAATAATCCTGTAACAGCCGGCAAGAGCTCGTCGTACCACTCTACGAAGTATCCACTGTCAATCTCTGCTCTCTCAAGCGGGTCCCTACGAAGATTGTATATGGCAGGTAATCTTCGCTGTGTATATGGCTCATTCCAAACGTCAAATCCCACAGCTCGCTGCTGTGCAAACATACCTTTCCAATCTCCAACTCGAACGGCGGATAGCATTCCCCCATCCGTGAAGTAGAAGAACTCCTTCCGTGGCCCGGTAGCCTGAGCGCCCGTCAAGTGTGGGAGAAAGTTATAGCCATCAAGGTGCACCTTGTACCTCTTGCCGTTGGCAACGTATCCCTCAAGAAGCTTGTCCTTTATTTTAGGTTCTCCTACAGCGGCCAAAATGGTAGGTAACCAGTCGAGGTGTGACATCACTTGATTGGATATGCCGGGTTGAATCCGTTTCGGCCAACTCACAATAGCAGGCACCCTGAAGCCCCCCTCCCAGGTCGTGTTTTTTACGCCACGAAACGGGGTCATGCCACCATCTGGCCAATTATGAAGTTGTGCACCATTGTCCGTGGAATAGAACACCAATGTGTTTTCAGTAATTCCCAGCTCATCCAGCTTGTCCAAAAGAGCACCGACGTGACTGTCGTGTTCCTGCATACCATCGGCGTACACACCCTGCCCCGTCTTGCCCTTCCACTTGTCACTCAGATGGGTGACCGTATGCATACGCGTTGAATTAAACCAGGCGAAGAACGGGACGCCCTTATCATGCGAGTCGTCTATAAAGCGCAGCGTTTCAGCAAGGAACTCAGCATCTACACTTTCCATTCTCTTAATCGTCAGTGGTCCAGTATCCTCCACTTGGCCATCGGCGGATGATCGGACAACTCCTCGAGGACCGAACAGTTGTTTGTATAAGGGGTTCTTCGGGTAATCAGGGTGCTCCGGTGCCTGCTCTGCGTTCAAGTGATAAAGATTGCCGAAGAAGATATCGAATCCGTGTTCAGTGGGCAGAAACTCACTTCGATCCCCTAGGTGATTCTTGCCGAATTGCCCAGTGGCATAGCCGAAGTTCTTCAACAACGCGGCGAGAGTCGGATCCTCTGGTTGTATACCCAGTAAGGAACCTGGCACACCTACTCGGGTAAGTCCGGTACGAACGGGATGTTGTCCCGTAATAAATGCAGATCGACCTGCTGTACAGCTTTGCTCTCCATAGTGATCTGTAAAACGGATCCCATGCTCGGCGATGCGGTCTATATTGGGTGTCTGATAGCCCATTAAGCCATCGTTGTAAGCACTGATATTAAGCCATCCAATATCGTCACCCCAGATCACCAGAATGTTCGGCTTTGACCCAGCCAGTACTGTAACGGGGAGTATCCAAAGTAACGAGGTGATGAGGCTTATTACAAGTCTGGTCATAATACGCTTTTCCTGATTGGAGGGAGTAAAACGACTTCGAAGTTTTGCTTTTTCGCGGCAATGCATTCTCTCAAAGGATCGTGCCGCAAGGGCCACGAGGCAATGCGCGTGCATATAACGTTGCTGAGTTTCCCAAATAACACCATTCAGGAGTATGATGATTTGGCTCAGGAATTGATCCTTTAGGCCAAAGGAGCTACAGAAGAGCCCTAAGACCTCCCAGCATCGCGTAGGAAGGTCTAATACTGACTATCAGCCAGATGCTGGCACAGGCAGTTACAACCAGGTGAAATTCCCACAGACGTTACATTGCAACTGGTTTATTTTTCCAATTCAATGAGTTCCTGGTCACCCAGGTTTTTGGAGTACTCCGCCGCTTTCTGTGCATAGTCTTTAGCTGATTGTGATAACGACTCTTTCTGTGAATCAGAGAGAGGCTTTAGTACTTTTGCAGGCGAGCCGACAACCAGAGATCCGTCTGGAATCACCATGCCCTCTGTTACCAGCGCATGTGCCCCAATCAAACAGTGCTTTCCGATTACCGCACCGTTAAGCACGGTCGCATTAATCCCAATCAAGGTGAAGTCACCAACAGTACAGCCGTGAACGGTCGCTTGATGACCCACCGTCACACTGTCGCCAACAATCAACGGAAAACCGGGGTCGCAGTGTAAGACCGCTCCATCTTGTACGTTGGTGTTGGCGCCCAAAGAGATTTGATCATTATCTGCACGCACCACGGCATTGAACCAAACACTCGAATTTTCTCCAAGTGTAATATCTCCAATGAGTATGGCGCCCGGCGCTACAAAACACTGTCCCCGTCTCTTGGGACGCGCGTTACCTAATTGTAAGATCATATGAATAACTCCCTTTGAGGTACGATTACAGTGTGTGGGCTCCGACAAACAATCTTTTTACACAGTTCGGCTAACTGTGGTTTTCCATTACTCCAGTCACTCCCACTTGCCTGTTTTCAGGGTCAATAAGCACTCCGGGGTTAAGAATACCCTGAGGATCAAGAGAAGCTTTTGCTGATGTCAACGCTCCAAGAAATAGCTTAGGCATCTGTTTTTCGTATCCACTGCGATGATCTCTACCAACCGCATGGTGGTGAGTAATTGTTCCCCCTCTCTCAATCACTTGCTCGTTCGCGACTTTCTTTAGCTCACACCAGCGGTCCAACAACTCCTTGAAATCTCCGGTTTTGGTGCCCACTGCTCCGAACGTGATGTACACGCTAGGGCCGTCTGGATAAACATGGGTAAATCGACAGGAAACTCGCCCTGGGCGCCCGGTTACCGACTCTATAGCCTGCGCGATATCAGATTTGAGTCCGGTGTAGAACTCCGGCAGGCGTTCCCAAGTAATTGAAGTCTCGAATGTATCGGCTATCAGCCCATACTGCATCATTCTGTTCTTTAAGTAGGGCGCGCGGAAGAAGGCATTCTTCCACTTGTCTGCTTCGGTACTGACAGCCTCCCGCGGCCCTTGGTCATTACCGTCACTCTTGCGTTCTTTGTATACGACGCTATCGTCGTCGATTTGACCATTCTGAGATCTGGCAATTGTGATTGCTCTTTCCATTAACTCTCGTACCGGGTGATCTGCAGATTCAAACCCAAGCACGAGCACAGACAAGGGTTCACTCACTACACCATTCCCCAACGCTTCATCCTGGTCGAGAAGTCTGCAATTTGTAGGGAACAGGCCGGACTGTGAGATGAGTCTCACGGCTTCTGCAGCCTGGAAAAAATCTTCGAAGGTAACAGAAGCCGTCGCCTTCCAAACCGGCAAGCTTTGTATGCGTACTGAGACTTCGGTAATGACACCCAGAATACCTTCTGAGCCTATCATCATACGATCGGGCGATGGTCCCGCGCCTGAACCAGGCAAACGACGCGTCTCGATTACACCTGAGGGCGTCACCATCCGCACTGATTCAACGAGATCGTCGATGTGGGTGTAAAGGGTCGCAAAGTGCCCCCCTGCCCTAGTAGCTACCCAGCCGCCGATGGTGGAGAACTGATAACTTTGGGGGAAATGTCGTAAAGTAAAACCATGGGGCTTGAGGGCTTCATCAATATCCGGTCCAAGCATGCCGCCCTGTATTCGAGCCGTTCTACTGATTTCGTCGACCTCCAAAATTCTGTTAAATCTCTCCATATCCAGGCATATAGTGGCCGCATAGCCTTCTCCTACCGCAGCCTCGACGCCCCCGCAAACACTGGTGCCACCGCCAAAAGGTATAACGGCAACGTTGTTTTCAGCTGCAAAGGAGAAAATGTCCATGATATCCGCTTCCGTTTCTGGGAACGCCACGATATCGGGTGGGTTCGGTACATCCCGCAACAGCATCCGGGCGGTATCGGCAAACGACTTCCCATAGCTGTGCACCAGGCGATCATAGTCTGAACTAGAGCAGATGCGCTCAATACTGGCCGGTGCGGTGATTCGAGGTGCCGGTAAATCGAAATCTGCCACCTGCGGCTCCTCTGCCAATACGGCATCCGCATTCACTCCCTTCTTAACGAACATGTCGATAAAGTCCTTTTCTGCATCGCTCAGGTCCTCATCAGCGTAACCCCAGCCCCAAAAACGCAACTGTCGACGTAAGGATTTGGTATCCATGGTTGTCATATGCTTTCTCCCGCGTTTACTTCCGCATTTCATTGGTTCACGAATTTATTGTAGACCGAGCTCCATCACTACTTGGCAATCTGATCCACCAGCTCAATCCAGTGCTTTACTGGAACCTCGGCCGCAGAGCCTAGATGCATCTGACAGCCCACATTAGCTGTAAGAATTTCGTCCGGCTTATTAATGTTTAACGATGAAAGCTTGCTATCACGCAGCCTTCGGCTCATTTGTGGCTGTAGGAGCGAGTAAGTCCCTGCAGATCCACAGCATAGATGATCATTCTCCGACTCTACAGTCTCAACCCCAAGAGAGTTCAAAATTTACGCATAGGCAGGATAAAGCACCTGTCTGGCCGGAGCGATCCCACTCGATACCCT
>CAZHOZ010000078.1:0-4722 GCA_964533895.1 uncultured Candidatus Saccharibacteria bacterium
TCAGAAATATTCATAATAAGCTATTATATAACATATTCCAGGTGCTAGACGCCAGAAGTAGGTAACCTATCTGTATCTACTCCCCTTATGCTTGGTGGCTTGAGTCTAAAGTTGTACTGTAATAAGAATATGGCACACTTGCGTAAAAACACTAAAACTGGGAAAGATATATCGATTCAGCTCTCTCATCGAGCCCTATTTTATTTCTTTGGCAGCATTCGCAGTTACTTTTGTTTAAGCAGTAGCAAGATTATGCCTGAAAAGTCCTCCAATATCTTGGAGCATTTGCCGTCTGTAGAACTGTTCGCTCGCAGCATCATCTTCAGCCTGAACAAGCACGTATTTCGCCTCTTCCTTTACAGCATAGTTCATCGCCGCATTCCATAACTCACGACCGACACCTTTGCCACGCATACTGGCATGTACTCCAAAATATGGTGGCAAGAGATATCTGCGCCCAGCGATATCTACTCCTATGCTAAGTGGACCGATCACGCCGACCAACTCTCCTTCAGTGAAATATCCCAAAGATGGACCAATGTCATCTCGCTCGGCAATTTGTGATGCTAGAAAGACCAAGCCAGCCATTTCTGCTCCGTTATCTAGCGCGCGTATTTGATCAAGTTCCTGTTTGTCGCAGCCGATTTGTCGTACATGCCACGAAGTTTCTGCTTGTTCCATTATTTTGCCTAAAAATCCATGACTCGTATGCACTTTTTTGGCAGTGGTTACTTGCGAGAATGTATACACCTTAATAGTTTCAGATCTGTGTGCCTTGCGTATTAATGCCATTACATCCTCGCTATTATGTGTATAGATATATGTAGTTATAGTATTGGTATTTATGGTAGACAGAATAGTCGCCTCATCAGTTTGCCAAGACCATACATCGGCAAGTCGCTCTGGGTGTTCGTAGTTCCAACGTAGAGATTTGTCAAATGCTGGTCGTATGCCGGTTGCAAGACTCTCCATTACCGCTTGTAGGGCTTGTGGCTGCGCACAATCCGGATGCACTAGTCCTACTATTGGCAAATATGGTGTGGTGATATGGCTTGCCCACAATTCGTAGTTCATGGCTATTATTATAAAGGAAAAGCCCCGGGTATAACCCGGGGCTACAGGAATGGATCAATATGGATTATCGTCACTTGCGGCACAGGCGCAATCTTGAGCGAAGTCTTCGCTCAAGTCGCCAACCTCAATGATGATATCTCCATTTGTTTCCTCGATAACATCAGTGGTCTGCACAGTATTCCTCCTTTCTATGTTGACATCAGGGGTGCTGGCAGTAGAACACCTTGGGTGCTCTAGCTGCACGATAAGTGGTCGCCATAGGCGGACAAGTGTTACAGCTAGACTGAGCATTGCATCCAATACAACCATCAGCTTTGGTGAGCAGTTGCGTGCTAATTCCAATCATATCCGCCATACCAGCCGCACCAACTTTATCTAGCTGCACATAGGGATCACGACCTACCTTGCAGATAGAAGCATGACCCAGTGGATTGACATGGAAGAACGTGGTACCGGCATTGCAGCTGGTAAAAGCTTTGGTCGAGGCGGATTCACGACCGATTCCCCTCTTCGCTGCCTGTGCGTTAAGTACCTCACCAGCACCATGAATAGTAGCTGAGAGCTTATCGAACACCGTCATATGCGAGCTGAACTGTTCGGCCCAGTCTATCATAGCGGTGCGTTCGTGCTCATTGTGGCGTGTCACGATGATATTAAAGTGTAGATTTAAGTTACACTCGATCGCTGCGGCAACACCACGCTGAAAACGGGCAAATGTACCTGGCGGAGTACGCGTCAGCGACTCATACGAGTTGGCGCTGATACCATAAAGGCTAACCGCGATGTGCGTCGGAGGAATCTTAGTGAAAAGATCAAGCAAGTATTCACGGTGCAGTTGTGAGCCGTTGGTACTAATGCGCATAACTATACCGGCCTCTGCGGCCAGGCGATAGGTAGGTGCAAACCAGCGGTCGATTAGTGGCTCACCGCCAGTGATCTGCAGACGATACACCCCTAGCTCAACCAGCGCTTCAATAATCCGCGCGCGCCGCTGCATGATGAGCGTATCGGCAGGCTTGGGGCCGAGGTAGCAATGCTCACAGTCGTAATCGCAGCGCAGGTTTAGCTCCCACGAAGCGTTTTCGTAGAGCCAGGCGGCACGATCCCGAATGTGTACGAGCCGATCAGCTGGACCGGACAACTCCAAGCCCCAGCGAGTCTGGGCAACTTCACGAATCGGCGGTGAAATATTTTGGCTCAGTCGAACGCTATCTATCACCGAGCGAACACCGGCCGAGTTGAGGCGCAGATATTCGTCGGAGCCACGATACAACAGACGCCAATCGCGAGGAGTAGGCATGAGAATAAGTGGATGCATCGGAACACCATCCTAACTAGAAAGGTACGTGAGCTATCTATACCACTTTTCCATCTGTTTTGCAAGGATATTTCATGCTCACTCCTCTCATGCTTGGTGGCTTGAGTCTAAAGTTGTACTGTAATAAGAATATGGCACGTCTACGTAAAAACACTAGCACTACAAAAGATACCGCAATTAAACTCTCAAAGTGGTCACTGCTGTATTTTTTTGGCTACCACTGGTGGGCGGCATTAAAAAAGCTCATTTTGTGGGTGTTGGTGATCACAGTTGCGATAACAGCCATTGGGCTCATCCGCTCCACTCATATTTTTGGCATGGCAGACAATGAGATCGCTCGCGCCTTTTTAGCTCCTTTACCCAGAGTTTGCGCTGCATTTCTGGCTCTCATCACCATATATGCATTACTGCGAGCAGTTATCTCCACTCTCTCCACTAAGTACGCCTTCACTCCCAAGGGCGTAGTGATTCAGTCCGGCTGGCCGACTCGCCGTACCACCATCGTAGATTACGGTCATATCCAGAAAATGACGATTGTATCAAACCCATTTGACCGCCTGTTGCGTGCCACCTATATACAGCTTGATCTAATTGGTGGCGCCCCTGGTGTACTCTTGGAGGCAGTTGATTCGAGAGCTGTAAAAGATGTTCAGGCAAAGCTCTCTATTCCGAATCACGCCCTCTTGGCGGCTGCCACACCAGTCCTGGATAGCCCTAAGCCTCTCGTAAAACGTGCAAAACGCCCGGCGGCGGCAAAGAAAGCTACGAGCAAGAAAAAGCCCAGCACCAAGAGAAAACTAGTCCGCAAAAACATCATTAAAAAAGAGTAAAAACTAGTTGAAAAAAATGCCCCCACGCCGAAATAGCGTGAGAGCGAAGGTCGGCAAATTATCTGAGGCGACCAGGTACTATAAGGATGATTAGGAAACGACTGCCGACTGCTCAGCAAGATACCAGACACAGGTGTTGCCGGCGGATTCTTGTGTGATCTGCCCTGAATCCCTGAGTGAGTCGATAGCGCTGGTGTAAACCCGGCGCGGGAACTGCCGGCCTTGCAGCCTACGGATGAGCTCGCTGTTGTAACACGGGGTTGATCCGAAGGCTTTCAGTGTGTCCAAAATCACAGCTGCCGCCTGACTCTTTTTTCGTTCTAATGACAAGGTTCCTCCATATGGTTGGACGTGCAAGGTATTTTACAAGAAATTAATCAGACACGCAATAGTGTGGAATATATAAAAAAGCCCCCACCATTTGGTGGAGACTAGAAAAAGCTTGATCCGATAATTGCGGATCGGGCCAGCGATCACCCAAGCGCTTGCTCGTAGCGTTCGAGCTTGGCACGCCCTCTCTTGGTAATGCCAAAAACCTGTCCCTGGCTGGACTGAAGGACTGCGATCTTGCAAGTCCTTTGCAGTAGCCACAGGGCTGCCTCGAGCTGGTGTTTCGTATAGGTTCGAGGCAGTTTGGCAAAGCGCACTCGCCGAAATAGCTCGAGCTTGGTGCATGCGCCACATCCAGAAAGGATATAGAGCATGGTGCTGGCGCACGACATGTCACGTGTCGTCACGCCAATTTCAGCAAGGTCATCCAGCAAGAAAAAGCCCAGATAGTTCAATCGAACCACTGACGCTGGAGCTCTTCCGACGTAGAGAGTGTAGGTTACGATACCTACATCTACCAAATCATGAAGCGCTGCATAAGCGTCTTCAAGCTGGCAATCTTCCTGCTTGGCTACCTGTTTGCACAGGCGCGGTGCAGATGTGGCTCGAGATGGCTCGAGCTCCCGCACCATCTTGTGGTGGATCGGGCGATGGCAGTGTGGCGGCATCTCACTCCTCGGGGGATAGGTTTTGGTTTGGTACAAAGCGGCTTACTATTATATCATAAAACCAGACAATATGCAATCCTCATTGTCAACTCTTAAAAATTATTGACTTTGAATGATCGTAAGGGTGTTGCGGGGTCATAAATACACGATCATCTGGTGCGAAACTTCTTATCGAACACAGAGTATTCTATAATGGTGATATCATGCATGAAGCACTGCGCAGCGCTAAAAGGTTTCGTTGGGTGGCCCTAATTGCGGCTCTAATACTGGGATTTGGCACAGTATTTTATCATTATATTGAAAACCTTAGCTGGCTCGATGCTGCTTATTTTTCAACAATAACACTTACCACCATTGGATATGGCGACATTGTTCCAAAAACAGAGATTGGCAAGCTCTTTACTATTTTCTATGTTCTCTTCGGGGTCGGAATTATTGCTGCCATCCTCAATATCTTAGTGAAGGGCGCTGCCACTCGTCGTATCGAGAAGTTTCGCGCTCG
>CAZHOZ010000079.1:0-1146 GCA_964533895.1 uncultured Candidatus Saccharibacteria bacterium
CTCGCTGCCTATCGCGAGCAAGAGCGGGTGAACCCCGCTCGCGTCCACTGCGTTCACCGCCCTCACTCCGGGCAGCACGGTCGGGATCACAGGACCCGTCAGCTCGTGGATCAGCTCGCCGACCACGGTGTCCTCCTGCGGAGGGCGCCCCACCACGGTGAAGGGCCAGTTCTACTACTGGTACATGATGAAGGACATCTACAGTCGCAAACTGGTGGCCAACGAGGTGCATGCGAGCGAGACATCGGAGCTGGCTGCCCGCCTGCTGATGAGCGGCTGTCTTCGCGAGGGCGTGGCTGGCCGACCGCTGGTGCTGCACTCGGACAACGGCAGCGCGATGAAGGGCTCGACGATGTTGGCGGCGATGCAGAACCTCGGCGTGATGCCCTCGTTCAGCCGGCCGCGGGTGAGCAACGACAACGCGCACGCCGAGACGCTTTTCCGCACGGCGAAGTACTGCCCGTTGTGGCCGCAGAAGCCGTTCGACACGCTGGAGGATGCCAGGGCATGGGTGCAGCGATTCGTGCAGTGGTACAACGAGGAGCATCGGCACAGCGGGATCAAGTATGTGACCCCGGCGCAGCGCCATCGAGGCGAGGCACCTGCACTATTGCAGCATCGGGTGTCGGTGTATCAGGCGGCAAGAGAGCGCCAGCCTCAGCGCTGGTCAGGAGAGACCCGGAACTGGTCGTTGGTGTCGGCGGTCTGGCTCAACCCGGAACATGACGTCGATTGCAGGCAGAAACAAAAGGCTGCGTGAATGGTTCACGCGACAACTACCTTGAAAATCGCCGGTGGGAGCGAGGTAGAACCCTAAGGGTATATAGACCATATGGAAACACGACTTTCGCGAGTAGACATTAATCTCTTAGTAACACTTAAAATCTTATTGGAAGAGCGCAGCGTAACCCGCGCAGCCGAACGACTGTGCTTGACGCAGCCCACTGTAAGCCGTTCTTTACAACGCCTTAGAGACATATTTCACGACCCACTTTTCACCCGTGCTGCGCACGGGCTAGTGCCCACTCCAAAAGCAAAAGCACTAAAGCAGCCGCTGCTAGATGTGCTTAGCAACCTAGACACGATAATTTTCCCAGAGCAATTTGACCCGCAAAGCGCGGAAGATAACATACGAATTTGTATGGC
>CAZHOZ010000079.1:1156-4699 GCA_964533895.1 uncultured Candidatus Saccharibacteria bacterium
GCATGCGCCGAAAATAAAAATCTTTACCCAACACAGCCTACAAAACTATAAAGAACAGCTCAGTGTAGGCTATTTAGATTTTGCTATTATTAATAAATATCAGCCAGGGCAAGATTTTATATTCTACCCAGTTTTTTCATGCCCCTTCGTATGCTGGATGAGAAAAGAGCACCCCCTTGCCAAAAGGAGGCATCTTACAACTCGTGATCTGGCATCGGCAGAAGAAGTGAGTTACTACACCTCGCAATTGTACGAGACGGAAGCCAATGATCTCGACGCGCTTATCGAACAGGCTGGTATCAAATTTAAACAAACAATATTAACGACAACCGACCTTATTACCACGCTAGATGTACTACTTCGAAGCGACGCCATAGCAATTACCAGCCCACACATTGGGGCATTTAAACTCGCCAAAGAACATTTTATTTATAAATTTGCACCCAAGATAAACGAAATCAGCAGATCCCTGGAAACTTTATATTTAGTTCAACATGCACGAACCAGCTATTCACCAACTCACCTGATGATCAAAAATAACATTATGACTATTGCCAAAACTTCTCTGATCAATCCCGATATTCATTTATAATGTGCCCAGTTCAGAGAACGAGCTGAACCTCATGCTAATATTTTAGCTAGGGCACACCGAACATCGCCACTGCAGAAATTTCAATTAGTAACTGCGGGCCTGACAGCACCTCCACCCCAATCATGCTAAAGGCATGGGCAGGAAACGGCCTGCCGTCTAGCGCTTGCGCCATGCCTTCTAAAACAGCTTCGGCAGCGCCCTCTATACTCAAGCCACGGATATACAGGGTGCTGCTGACGATATCTGCAGGCTCTGCGCCGGCGGCTCGAACAGCCAGTGCCACATTTTGTAATGCTTTAATAGTTTGGGCGCGGTAATCTCCTTCACCCACCAGATTCATGTCCTTGTCGTAGGCAATTTGTCCCGCAACATGCACCGTCCTTCTACCGCTGCTTAGCATCACTTGATGAAAACCCGAGAGCTTAAGCAGGCCTTCTGGGTCTATTCCTTGATTTGTTACAGAATTATTACTAGCATTCGTTGCCACACTATTACCCTCCTATTGCAAGTCAAAAAACCGGTAAAAAGCATACCCGGATGGTATTTCATAACCGGCCTACAAAAGCACCACCCGCTACCGCAGGCTGCTCCATGATGTTGAAAGGCGCTATTACCGCCCCCGATAATCATCCAAAATTAAATCTGCGGCTTTTTCAGCCACCATAATTACCGAACCATTAGGGTCACTGGTGGGTATTCGTGGCATGACTGAAGCATCAACAACTCTCAGACCTTTAATGCCATGCACTCTAAGACAATCATCGACAACGGCCAAGGCATCACTTCCCATTTTGCAGCTACCACCAGCCTCCATATTGGGGACGGCTGTTGAGCGGATATACGCATCAATCTCTTCATCACTTTGACACTCCAAACCTGGCGAGACTTCTCTTCCTCTGAATTTATCATAGGCAGGCTGATTGAACGTTTCTCGTGCCAAGCGCACAGCCGCTCGCGACACGAGCCTATCTACAGGTGACGCCAAATAATTGGGATCAATCACCGGCGGGTCTAAAGGGTTATTCGAGCGCAGGGTAACTCGCCCTCGGCTTTCCGGCCGCATAAGAACGATGCGATTGGTGACGCCGTGTTCAGGCATCGGGGTCGGATCCGACCCTTCCATCATCATGCCGACCAACATAAATTTTATGTCCTGATGATCCTTCTCACCAGCACCCGATCTCAACAGGGCTGATGCGTAAACACCCGAGTGTGCCAACGGCCCCTGACGAAAAAACAGATACTTAAGGCCTGCACTCAGCGAATAAAATGGATTGGCAAAGTAACGATAATCCGTTACTGGCAGTGGACATGCTACCTGCACAGAAAGACCAAGGTGATCGTGTAAGTTTTCTCCCACCCCCTTGAGGTCGTGCAAGGGCTTTACACCGACCGAGGATAAATGCTCAGCATTACCAATACCCGACAACATCAGTAATTGCGGGGAGTGGTAGACACCGCTCGACAAAATAATATCGGCACTGGCCGTAGCCGTATACGGCTTACCTTTTACTAAATACTCAACACCCACTGCACGCGCGTTATCAAGTACCACTTGGGTAACCTGCGCGCCAGTAACCACATGCAGGTTTCTTCGCTTGCGAGCAGGCTTTAAATACCCCACAGATGTACTCATGCGGCGGCCGTTGGCCAGCGTCATCTCAACCTCACCAAACCCCTCATAGTCAGCGCCATTAGAGTCCTTTGTTGTTGGAAAACCTGCCTGGGCCCCTGCTTTTATCCAGGAAAGAACTAGCTCACTATCCGTTCGAGAGTGACTGACTTTCAACGGGCCGCTGCCGCCGTGATACTCACTTTCACCACTTTCGTTTGCTTCGGACTTGCGAAAATACGGCAGCACATCCTGATAAGACCAGCCTTTATTACCAAGGTTTGCCCACTCGTCAAAGACATCAGGTGCGCCCCGGCAGTACATCAAACCATTGATAGAACTGGAGCCGCCCAACACCTTGCCTCTGAGATCATCAAGAATACGATTATCGAGATGCTTTTGTGGCACCGTTTGATAGTGCCAGCTATACAGGCCCCGCTGCAATATCGGCACCATGCCACCGGGAATATGAATAAGTGGATTCCAATCTCGCCCCCCCGCTTCCAACAACAGAACCTTGGACTGCGGATCCGCAGACAAGCGGTTTGCTACAACACAGCCCGCCGAACCACCGCCGATAACAATAAAGTCATACCTGTAACCTTCCTTACCCAGTCCTACCTCTTCATCTGGACGGCTATAATTCTTCCTTTGCACGACTCAATGAGCCGGCAGTTACCGAGCGTTTGATCTGTCGAAACTACCAGTTGTAACGCAGCCTTAAACCAAACATACGCGGCTCCCCATAGGTCACCGTATGCACGCCTAGCGATTGATATACTCCGGTTAGGGTCATTACATATTCTTTATCAAGCGCGTTGGTTAAAAAAATACTGGCATCGATATCAGAACTCATAACCTGGTACCAATTTAACGACAGGTTCAGTAGGCCATAACCCTCCAGCCTCGAGCCTGGCTCATACTCTGGCAACTCCGTGGTACCGCCATACTGCTCGCCGGTATAAGCATAAACACCTGACATAACCACCTCCCCAAATCTGCCATCCAGCGGTAAGCTATACCGGGCAGCGAGGCTGTATTGGCTCTTGGGTAGATAAGGAAATTCCTGACAGGACAGTTCTGCCGATCCAGTTACAAAACCGCCGCTACAATCGAACTGACCTACAGTGGGAGCAACAAAGTTATCATAGTCACCACGAAGCCAAGAGTAGGTTCCGCTCAACGTCAGGTTTGGAGAGATCTGTATCATGGTCTCAGCTTCGAAGCCTTTGATCTTTGCTTCAGCGGCGTTGTAAACCGCCGCACCGGACGAGAGCGAAACCGGATCAAAGTCACCTGCTGCAACCTGGATATCCTTATAATCAGAAACAAACGCAGC
>CAZHOZ010000080.1:0-3423 GCA_964533895.1 uncultured Candidatus Saccharibacteria bacterium
CACTCAAAGCCCAGATAGCTTACTATGAAAGTGATGTGTATAAAGAGCGATTTGCGCGCGAAAAATTAGGGCTACAGACGAATGGTGAGCAGGTTGTAATTGTTGGACGTGGTGATGCCGAAAAAGGAGTCAAAAATGATTCTGATCCGGCAGCGCAAGCAACCTTACCACAAAAATCTCATATTGAAGAATGGGGAGATTTTCTCTTCGGCGCACAGTAATGTTACACCCGAATCACGAAACTACCCTCATCTGGTAGCCCAGTAATGTACGCACATAGTGCGTAAAGTACCCTTTAACACTTCTTGGGAACGAAGTGACCAAGAAGTGTTGCTCTTTTAGCTTTCCAAAAGTAGCTTCAATCTTGGGTCTCATGTGTAGTAGTAGCATCTGCCACTCAGCCGTAATTTTCTTTCGCTGGGTATGGTGCGGTGGAGCAATGACAATGGTTTTATGCTTTTTCCAGAGTCGTTTTCGCATAACTCCACCACCGTAGTGACTGTCACCAACCAAGACCTTGGTCTGGTCGTTGACCAGGCGCTCCATAACCTGGTTGTCGTGCTCGTTGGCTGGAGTGAACACTAAAGCTGCCAGCCTGTTTCGGTGGTCAATGGCGGCGTGCAGCTTAAAGCCGTAGTGCCAACCTTGCCAGTTCTTGCCGAACTGAGCAGCATCTTTAGCTACCCTGTGTCTGTCAGCCCGTATGGGCTTACAAACCGGAAGCATGGTGCTGTCCGCAAAGCGGATCGGAGCATTGCTCGCGAGTAAGGCTTGAAGGAACCAAACCATCTGAGGTAGTAGTCGGTGGATGTGAGCTACAAAGTTTTGGTACCTCGGTAGCCTCGGA
This sequence comes from uncultured Candidatus Saccharibacteria bacterium, assembly GCA_964533895.1. Taxonomy (GTDB): domain Bacteria; phylum Patescibacteriota; class Saccharimonadia; order CAILAD01. The sequence continues at coordinate 848 of CAZHOZ010000080.1, forward strand.
AAGTAGTCAGGGTATTCTCGTTGAATCCAAGAATATGCAGCCGACAAGTTTTTGTGTGGTTCGGTTAGACCATCCCAGATGAGAATGGTGAGTAATTCACTGTCACTGAGGGCACTCGGGCGACCACCTACTTTGTTGGATGTTTGTTTAGGCAGACTGTCGTCTACCCAAACAAACACATCTACGATATGCTGTTTCTGTAATTCGCGCATTTGTTTTCTCCTGTTTGTTTACACTACAAGAGTAACAGAGGCGCGTTTTGCTTGGTTGGAGTTTCGTGATTCGGGTTGTTACGGATTGACAAAACCCTTACAAATCTGTAAAATACTACTCACGTCGCGGGGTGGAGCAGCTGGCAGCTCGTCGGGCTCATAACCCGAAGGTCGTAGGTTCGAATCCTACCCCCGCTACCAAATTTATTTTTCATATTCAAGAAGCCACACGGCTTCTTTTTTATAACCTAATACCAGACTCTGTTATAATAATAAGAGCATGAGAAGAATGAGGAAAATATTGTTGCAAGGTTTTGTCGCGACCGTGGCGATGGCTGTTGCTGTGTTGGCTCTCGCCACTTCTGCCGAAGCGGCTACCTTTACAGTTACTAATACTAACGATTCAGGGGGGGGGTAGTTTACGCCAAGCGATAATAGATGCAAATAGCAATGGCAATCCAGCTGATATGGATATTATTGCATTTAATATCGCTGGTAGTGAAGTTCATACTATTACGCCAACGACCGTCCTGCCGGTGATCGCTCAAAAAGTTAACATCAATGGCTATACCCAGCCGGGCTCCTCGGCTAACACCGCACCCAGCCCGCTGCCAATAAATTCGGTTATTAAAATAGAGATCGACGGCAAGAATGTTGATGGCATGACTGCCAATCTGGGTGAGGGTAGCGGGATATTCTTTGCTAGCGGTAGCAATGGAGGTGAGCTGCATGGCTTGTCGGTCTACGGTTTTGGAGGAGTTAGCTCTGGCGGAGGAACAAGCCTAAAAAATAGCAATGTCGGTGGGTCGGCTGATAGTCTTAAGTTTCAAGGTAATTTTCTGAGCGTCAAGGCTGACGGCTTAACCATGCTGAGCGACGGTCACAATGATGGTGGGGTGGCTATATTTAGTGGGAGCCAAGCACTGATTGGCGGAGTCAACCCAGAAGATCGCAATATTGTTGGCGGTGTATCAAGTCAAGTTTCTGGAGCCGCTGTTGCAGTTCTTGGCGATGATGCCCAGGCTGAGGTATATGGTAATTACGTGGGTATTGGTAAGGATGGAGAGACTGATTTGACTCCATCTCAAATTCAACAGAATATTTTTATCGCTCCTTATTCTCTTGGCATCTCTACGGCTGGTAACTCGCCGAATAGCAACAACAAGATCGGTGGTCCATCTGAGGCGAAGACAAACGTTATATCTGGCGGAAATACCGCTTTGATTAATTTCTCTAGTAGCGGTAACACGGTACAAAATAACTTTATTGGTACCAACTGGAAGGGCGAGGTTAAAAGTGCGATTACAAATGGATTTGGGGTAGCGGTAGCACTGGGTTCAAATAATCTGATAGGAGGTAGCGGTGCTGATGAGGGTAATACCATTGCGGGTGTTAGTGGCTCTGGAATAGAGATCAGTTCCTTCAAATCTATTCCGTATTTGATAGATATAACTCCAAATAATAACGTGGTATTGGGAAACTCGATCCATAGCATAGGAGTACTGGATTTGACGGGTATTGGTGAGACTAACCAAGGTATTGACCTTGCTAAGGTCATTGATACAAATGGTGACTTTGCACCCGATCAGTACGAAGAGCGTGGACCTAACCCTAACGATGCTGGCGACACTGATGATGGTCCAAATGGAAAAATAAACTACCCAGTCATCAAGTCAGCTCAACAAATAGCTAATCAGATAGAGATAAATTATGATCTAGATGTTGCTGGCAGCCCATCGAATAGTTATCGAATAGAGTTTTTCGCTAATGATAGCTCGACAATTTTCGGTACTGGTCCCGGTGAAGAATATCTCGGGACAGTTACGGCCAGTCCGGGTACTAATAAGACGGCTAGCTTGACCGTTAGCGGTGACTACTCAAATAAAGCTCTGTCTGCTACCACCACGGCGATTGATGGCACTTCTTTAACTGGCTTTGGCTCTACCTCGGAGTTTGCAAAAAATGTTGAGATTGGCTCCACAGCCGATACGGATGCTGATGGCGTGATCGATAGCGTTGAAGATGGTGCGCCCAATAATGGCGATGGCAATAATGATGGGGCGGCTGATAAGTTGCAGCCTACGGTTAGTTCGTTTATGGATGTCGTTGGTGGCCACTACATAACTTTCTCTGTTGCTGGCTGCCAGGAAAATAGCAATGTTGCCGCGCTAGATTTTGGATCACTTAATACTCATGACAATGGCTACGAATATCCGTTTGGTCTGACTGATTTTACACTCAACTGCTCGCGTGGAGATACCGCTAATATTACAATGTATACTTTTTCTGAAACTGGTATAAACGACTTTAGGGCTAGGAAGTTTCGGTCGACCACTAATAGCTTTACGACGATTGATAGCGCTA
>CAZHOZ010000080.1:3523-4685 GCA_964533895.1 uncultured Candidatus Saccharibacteria bacterium
ATGGCTGCGTAGCTCAGGGGCCCTTCCGCGCTTAGCGGATAGAATCTATGCTCTAACCCCTGTAAAATAGCTACGCCAGCGGGAACAAACTATAATTGAATAGTATGGCTGCGTAGCTCAGGGGTTAGAGCAGTGGACTCATAAGCCAAAGGTCGGTGGTTCAATTCCACCCGCAGCCACCAAAGTATTTTAGTAATTACTTAATAAATAACCCTCAAATATATTCAGAAGTTCTTTACTTTATATGTTATGTGATCAATGTAGCCTGAATGCACAGAAGATATGATCCCAGGACTTATTGCATAGCGCTTATGTTATAATATATTAGAAATATGGCAAGGCAGTTATGGAAAATTTTACCATTTTTTGGGTTTTTGCTGATTACTCTTTTTGCAGTCAGTAGATCTTATGCCGCTACTCCTCCAGATTCTTGCTTTAGCTTTAATTCAGGCACAGGTACGATTACAGATTATTTTGACTACGAAGGCAACAACAATTCTAACCCAGCCTGCCCTAGAGCCGTAGACATCCCAGCCACGATTGGCGGAACAGCCGTTACGATTATTGGTGACAATGCTTTCTATGAAAACCAACTCACCGCTGTCACCATCCCCAATTCCGTCACCACTCTTAACCACTACGCTTTTGCCTACAACCAACTCACCGCTATCACCATCCCCAATTCCGTCACCATTATTGATAGAAATGTTTTTATGGGTAACAGGATTGTCGAAGTAGCTATTTCGGCTTCTGTGACAAGATTTGGCGGTGATTCAATAATGATCCAGGCAAAACCAGACGGGACAAGTTTCGTTGATTTAATAGCGTCAAATTATGACATCCAGGTAGGGCAGGCCTTCCTAGGCAGCATAATCTACACCAATATCTATGCTAGCCCTAGCCAAGTCATGACACTGAACCTAACGGATAGCGTAATGTTTGAGAGCAGTATCGGGCTGGATGACTTCAACGCCGACGGCGATCAAACAGACGTTATATCCGGCCATCTCATCAACCCCGCCCACATCACCGCTACCTACAAAGACAATAATGGCAACACCATAGCCCCCAGCACTACAGCTACTGGCACAGGCCTGTCTACCTATCTTGCAGTAGACAACCCAACCAATAATCTAGGTTTGTACTATAAAGCTGGTAATAG
>CAZHOZ010000081.1:0-4592 GCA_964533895.1 uncultured Candidatus Saccharibacteria bacterium
TTTGGGTCTTGCGGCGATGCTAGCAATGACCAAGCGCACCCTTTCTGTGATGCCGGAAATTGCTCGTGGTGCCGAGCTGAGCACCACTGGTCCGTACAGGTATATACGCCACCCGATGTATGCGGCACTCATGCTACTTGGCTTAGCTATGCTGATTCAAGACATTACTCTAATCCGTCTAGGAATATACGGTGCGTTTGTGGTAGTTTTAGTATTTAAGGCACGCTACGAAGAACGCTTACTGCTCCAGCATTATCGTCAGTACGCAGCTTATCAGGCAAAAACCAAACGATTCATTCCTGGTATCTATTGATATCTACTAATAATATCTACTAATCCGTTTTTGTGGCGTCTCGAAGTGCTCAGGTAATTTTCAGCAATTACACATATGCTCTTAAAAGATGAAGTCAGTTCCTCAAACCGCGAAGAGCCATATTTTACATGTAGAAACCTATGGTCGCCCACAAAACCCCCAAGTAATTCTGCTGCACGGTATTGCTACAAACCATACCATTTGGAAACGCCTGATTGCCGATTTACAAGTTCGGCACTATGTGGTGGCGCTTGATTTGCTTGGGCATGGGAGAAGCCCCAAACCGACCGATGTAGACTACACCGCAGATAGGCAAGCACAAGCGATTTATGAAACACTAGCGAGTCACAAGCTTTTACGACCAAGTACGGTGGTCGGTTTTTCGATTGGAGCACTAATTGCTGCACGTTTTGCTGTGTGGTATCCCGAGCTGGTAACCGCCCTGGTGCTAACAGCGCCTCCGGTGTACCAACCGGCTTCGTTTGTCCGGGGCAATGTATTGGATCGCTCATATGACAGAATTTACAAAGCGTTTTTACGCCTTCCACGCCGCTCTACTCTAAAAACGCTTGCAATTGTGCAGCGCAGAGCACCAAAGCTGATGGGAAAAAATCAGCTCAATGAGCAAACTTGGCATCCGGTTTTGAGTAGTCTTGAGCACACCGTACAAGCCCAAGCACTAGCGCAAGATATTCAACAACTGGCGCGTGATGCCCAACTAAGTGTTTTGTATGGGGCTTTTGATCATCTAGTGATTGCTGGACGCGTTCATGAAGTGGCTGGGTCTAGACCGCACACACACATCCAAAAAGTATGGGCTCCGCACAGTATTACAGGACGCTATGAGTACGCAATTCGTCAGGTTGTGTGCAAGATTTCTCAAAAATCAATACAGCAGATCGGATCGCTCTAATGCAGCTCAGGTCTGATACAATGCTTCTATGATTGAAGTGCGTGACGTAACCAAAACCTATGGCCGTAGCGATAATCTTTTTACCGCTCTATATAAAGTAGATCTGACGATTCCTGAAGGCGCGACTGTGGCAGTGATCGGCAAATCTGGATCTGGGAAATCTACACTCATGCACGTAATGAGCGGTCTGGATCGAGCTAGCAACGGGGAAGTCATCATTAATGGTAAGAGCTTGCAGGCTATGAAAGCTCGTGAGGTCGATAAGTTTCGCGCCACCGAGATGAGTTTTATTTTTCAAGATTTTTTTATTGAAGCCAACCAGACCTGCTATCAAAACATCATGCTGCCACTCGAAATTGCTCGAGTTGGCCGACGTAATCGTAAAAAGCGCGTGCTGGACGCGCTCAAGGCAGTTGGACTCGAAGACAAAGTTGATAGCTTGGCTGGCAACCTTTCTGGTGGCCAAAAACAGCGCTTAGCGATTGCGCGGGCGATTGTAAATAAACCAAAACTAATTTTTGCTGATGAACCGACCGGTAATTTGGATAGCGTTACCGGTGATTTGATTATCGAGCTCTTGTTTGATCTTAATAAAAAGCTTGGCTGTACACTAGTGATCGTAACGCACGATCCGGAGTTAGCCGAAAAATGCCAATTGGAAATCCGTATGAAAGATGGAGAGATTCAAGAAATCACTGGAAAGAGTAAAATACACAAGCCCAAAAAGGTGGTGAAAAAATGATGTTGCGTGATCTTATTGCTCGCTCCGGCCGAAGTTTACGAAGTGCCAAAGGTCGTACGATCCTAACAGCTCTTGCTATTGCTGTTGGTGCGTTTGCTCTCACGATGACGATGGCAGCTAGTAATGGTGCTACAGCTTTTGTTAATAAAATCATCGCCGAAAACTTCGACCCCGCAGAGCTAGTTGTTACAGCTGATGAGTCTATTTTTGGTCGCAACGACACCGCTAAGCCTCGAGAATATGATCCGAGTTTTGGAATGGTAATGTCAAATAGTGGAGCCACTACGCAAGTAAAACGGATCACCGAAGAAGATATTGCCACCATCAAAGAAATAGAAGGTGTGAAGAGTGTGCGTCAAGATTTGCAAGTAAATTTGCAGTATCTTTCTCGCGAAGGTCAAAAGAAATTCATTGCTACGGCTGCAACATTCAACCCAGCCCAAAAATATGATGTAGCTGCCGGATCTATTCCAAACCCACTGGAGGACCAAAAAGTATTACTTCCCGAAGGCTACGTCGAAGCACTGGGATTTGCAAGCGCTGAAGATGCAATTGGCAAAAAAGTCATCTTTTCCATTAACAAGCCTTTTACTCCAGATGAGGCAACGGTTTTGGCGACCTCTGGTGTTAACCAGGAGGAGATTGCGGCACGCGCGCAATCAAACTCACAGCAGTTTGAATACGAAGTGGCAGCTGTGCTACGTAAGCCTACTTCTGCCCAGCCAGGTACCGAGCTCTATCTCTATATCGGTGCCGAAGATGCTCGTACTCTCAATGACATTGCGACTGCCGGTACGGCAAATTATCGCAAATACAACTATGTGTTTGTAAAAGTAGAGGATGGCACTAACGAGGCAGTTCTGACAGCCACTCAAGACAAGATTAAACAACATGGCTTTGTTGCCCAAAGCGTAAAAGAAACCCAAGAATTCCTAACCAATATCATTGGTGTCTTGCAGGGAATTGTAGTAGCCTTTGGTGCAATTGCGATTATTGCCTCGGTTTTTGGCATCGTGAACACCATGTATATCTCTGTGTTGCAGCGCACACGCGAAATTGGCCTAATGAAAGCCCTGGGCATGCGCAAACGCGACATCGGGCAGCTTTTTCGGCTTGAGGCCGCTTGGATAGGTTTTATCGGTGGAATTATCGGTTCGGCGACAGCAATCTTGACTGGTTTTTTGCTTAATCCCTGGATCAGCAAACAGATCCAGCTGGGTAATGAGAGTCTGCTAATCTTCAAGCCTCTGGAAGTCGTTGGACTAATAATTATCCTAATACTTGTATCGATTTCGGCTGGCTGGCTGCCATCGAGAAAGGCTGCAAAACTAGATCCCATAGAGGCTCTACGTACAGAGTAAACCCCTTAAGTGTTTGCATGAAAGTAGATTTTATGTTAGAATTAGTTTACTTAACAACTAGCTCCCTTATAGAATACCGAGTCTTTTTCTAGATTATATTGCGCCTTTTGCGCTAAGTCTCGCTGTTTTAAAGCGAGATAAATTTTTAGAAAGGCTATTTTTTTTGCACAATTCATCATTTCGACGTCCTGGGGGACCACGCCGCAGCTATTCTTCCCGTCCAGGTCGACCACACAGCCCTCACAAACCACGCTATGGTAACGGTAAGCGTAAAGCGTCAAAATTTGGTAAGCAATTTATCGATCCAGCAAAATTTGTAAACACCGCTACTAAGCCAACCGAGCAAACACCGTACGCAGCAAAGCATGCTTTTGCCGATTTTGGCTTTACTAACGAGCTGCAGCGTAACCTCGACCAAAAAGGCTATACCATACCTACAGCTATCCAAGACCAATCTATTCACGCCGCCATCGAAGGTCGTGATGTGATTGGGCTGGCTAATACTGGTACCGGAAAAACAGCAGCTTTTCTCTTACCAATTATTCAGCGGCTTAAAACTGATAACCACAAGCAGGCAGCGCTGATTATTGCCCCTACTCGCGAGTTGGCCACTCAGATAGACGATGAATTTCGCGCATTTGCTCGTGGCCTCAAACTTTACTCGGCTGTGTGTGTTGGTGGAATGAACATTCGTCCGCAAATCCAACAGCTTTCTCGCCACCCCCACCTCATCATTGGTACTCCTGGTCGACTCAAAGATTTACTTGATCAAAAAGCTTTGCGCCTAGCGCATGTCAGCTTTTTTGTGCTGGACGAAGCCGATCGCATGCTCGACATGGGTTTCATGCCAGATTTAAAAGCGATTATGTCGCACCTGCCGGAAAAACGTCAGTCGCTATGCTTTTCGGCGACCATTACACCCGATATCTCCAAGCTATTAGATGAGCTTTTGATTGACCCAGTAACAGTATCGGTGCGCACTCAGGAAACAAGCGAACAAATTGAACAAAACATCGTACGCTACGACGGCCGTGAAGATAAATTCACCAAGCTAACCGAAATTCTTGATAATCCAAGCTTTGAGCGGGTATTAATATTTGGTGAAACCAAATTCGGCGTACAGCGCTTGGCGGACACTTTATCACGTGCCGGAAAACGCTCTGAGGCAATTCATGGCAATAAATCGCAGCCACAGCGCCAGCGGAGTTTGAAGGCCTTTAAAGATGGGCGAGTCCATATTTTGGTAGCTACCGATGTTGCCGC
>CAZHOZ010000082.1:0-4582 GCA_964533895.1 uncultured Candidatus Saccharibacteria bacterium
TGGGGGAGAAAAGCGTCTTGCTGGGCCTTATTAAAGCGGTGAATTTCATCAACAAACAATATGGTTCGGGTGCCCAGCCGCTGCATGGCTTTAGCGTCTTCGATAACCCGCATGACATCCGCTTTGGAGGCGGTGACGGCGGAGACTTCAACAAAGTGATAGTCGCCAGACCGGGCCAGAATGCGTGCCAGGGTAGTTTTACCGCAGCCAGGTGGTCCCCAGAAAATCAGCGATGTTGCTTGTCCGGATTCGACCAGCTCACGCACGAAGCTACCCTTGCTGATGACGGCTGTCTGGCCGACCATTTCGTTCAGGCTTTGCGGCCTTAGGCGGTCTGCCAAAGGACGAAACTCGATCTTTTTATGCGAGTAGTCTGCACTCATACTGACAGTATATCAGGAAATGACGAAGAAATGCCGAACACTGGAGTTTGCGGGCGTGCTCATTTATCATAGATGTATGATTTTGCCACAACGCAAACAATCGGGCGGAATTATTTTGATGGGTCTAGTTTTGATTCTCATGGCAGCAACTATATTTGCGCTTGCTTGGTATGCGTTTAATGGCGGCAAACAAGTGAAAACTGCTGTACCAACACCAACCGAGACTGTTCTTCAGATTGATTAGTTACTGCGGCTACTTGATTTGGTTGGTGAGATTGTTGGGGTGGGTAGGTAGTTTCCATAGTCCGAACCAATGATAACGACAAAGTCTTGAGTTGGGTTTTTGACTTCTTTTTCGGGAGTGGTGGCGGTGACTTTGAGAACTCCTTCTAGGTGGGATTTGGTGTTATTTTTTGTACCACCAGTGTAGTCGATGATTTGCGTAGTGGTGTGGTCACGCTTAAGGGCATTGGTGACTTGAGTAATAGTGAATGGTAGTTTTTCTTTCTCGAGCTTGGTTTCTAATTTTCCGCCAAGTCCCACTGTTGAAGTGCCGTTTTGGATAACAATTGTGGCATTTTCTTTCCAGATTGGCCCAAGTCGGAAAATATCTTTTACAAAAGTTTGGATGGCGGTGAGCGTGGAGTCAATTGGCAAAAGGTCGCTTGAACCGGCTGGGTCGGCCTTGAGAAATCCGTTTGGCTCGAGCGAGAAGACAGTGTTTATTATCTGATCATCAGGTATGTCTTTGGTGAGATCGTTGAGGCGCAACATTCCTTGTACGGAAAGATCAGTTTTTACATTATCGCCAGCTGTTTGGATAAGAGCTGTGAGTTTGGCTGGGTTCAAGATGGTTTCGGTACTCGCAGCTTTGGTGCGGATGGCAGTAATGACTTCTTGCTGTCGGGTGGCTCGGCCAAAGTCATCTCCGCAAGTTCCCTTACGGCAACGAGCGTATTTTAGGGCGGTTGTGCCATCGACTTTTTGTCGACCAGGTTTTAGTTTGAAGCCACAGCTTCTCCATTGATTTTTGTCGCATGGATACTCGGGGTCGTGGAGCAAGTATTTGTTGTCGATCTCGATCCCGCCCACTGCGTCCACGGCCTGTTTTAAACCAGTGAAATTTGCCCGCACGTAGTAATGAATTGGGACATCCAAAAAATTCTCCACAGTGTCAGTGGCAAGTGGGATGTCGCCATAAGCGTGGGCAGCATTAATTTTTTGATAGCCGTGGCTATCAACTTTTACTCGAGTGTCACGAGGAATCGAAACCATTGCTAGCTTATTTTCGCGAGTATTTACACTGAGGAGAATATTGGTGTCAGCCAATCCCTCGCCATCATGACCAGGATCGCCTATGCCGAGCAGTAGAATATTTACGCGACCTTCGTCTTCACCTTTGAGCTTTGTTTCGAATTTAAAGAAATTTGGCGCGATTTTGGCGATATTCTTAAAGGCAAAAATACCAAATGCCAAAAGACCAATTGCTAAACAGCAGCCGATAACTAGAAGGACTTTTTTCCAGCGTGTCATCGGTTTTTTCATTCGCCCAGCAACTTTTTGCAAATTATGGCGCTTATCTCGAATCGGGTCGTAGATGAAATCTGGTTTTGGTGACTTTTGCATAAAATATATGAGCTGAAGTGATTTTTTAGAGATTATTCTCTAGAGTCGTAATTCTCCAGCAGCTTACATTATACCCCGAACAAAGTTGTATTTTGCTGAAATATCGCGATATCTATAGACCGAGTGCGTTGGCGACATCGTGTACACAAGCACCTAGTTTATCGTTGACTATAATCGCGAAGTTAGGTTGCTGAGAGTGAGCGTTTGCCCAGGCACGTTCCTCGGCGGCTTCCGCCAATCGCTCGTCAAGCTGTTCGGGATTGATATCTGGCTGGCGCTTAAAGATATGCTCTTTTTGGGTTTGAGCGCTGGGGAAATCAAGAAATATAACGTGAGCAGTGTAGCCCAATTGCTGATAAGTTTCGACGCCTCTGGGATCGACGGTGAGAATGGGTGTTTTCCCGGAGTTCAGGGCTGCATCTAGTGAGCAACCCAAGGTACCATAATGATCGCCGTACACGAAAGTGCTTTCAACGAGCTGTTGTGTGTTTTTAAGCCAGCTAAAACGTTCTTGATCGATAAAGTAATAGTTTTTGCCAAATAGCTCATCATCTCGAGCTGGCCAACGGGTGGTGACACTTATTACTGGAGTTAATACGGGGTATTGGCGCACCAATTCGGTAATTACGGCGTTTTTCCCAACGCCAGAGCTACCAGTAATGAGAAATAGCGGTTTGTGTATGCTTGGCAAAGTATTTTCCCCTTATATTGCTTTCTAGCATAACATATTTCAGCTTAACTATTGACAGTCTAAAGATATAGTGATTAAATATGAGTATTATGAATCAATTACTCGATTACATGATCGAATATCCGACTTTCTCGACTGACGCGAAATCAGTTGGGCTGGTTGACGCACACAAAATTCCAGGAGGTCTGGTACTCGAGTAAACATATTCTTTTAGAGTAGTTGGCCTCCGATAAGGAGGCTTTTTTATGGCTCGAGTATGAATAGCCAAATTTCGGAGATCAACTTCTCGGTGAGAATCACCGAGTGTACCCACAGATATAAGGAGCAATGCCATGGCATTTGGATGTCGAATGCAGATCACGCTTGATGACGAGCGCGCAGTTGAGTTGAAGCCTTTTGCGCGCGACGATGTTGCGCAGATTGTGGGTGGCATGCAGCGCTATTCGAATCTGAAGTGGTTGTCAACGCGTAACGCCCAAACGCTAGAAAGCGAAGAGGCTTGGTATGACCAGATTAGTACCTCTACAGATGAGGTGATTTTTGGCGTCCATGTCGATGGTCGACTGGTGGGTAGTTTTGGACTGCACCACATTGCCAACGGTCGTGGAACGGCCGGTGCTGTCATGTTTTCTGGCAAACACCAGGAGGCTGGCATCGGTACAGCCGTAACTCGTGCGGGCCTGTATTATGCCGTAAGGGTGCTGGACATGATCGCGATCGATTCGGCAGTTTTGTCGGTCAATGAGCGATCGCGCCGCATGCAGGAGTCGGCCGGCTTCGTGGTGACGGGGCGCAAGCTGCGTTGCCACAATGTCGACGGCAAGCTGTGTGATGAGCTGATCTTGGTCTGGGTGAATCCCGGTCGGTATACATGGCAGTATATGTGGCGGGGCGCCGCTGTGAGTGACGACTTTGCCGAGGCTCGCAAGCGAGCTCAGAACGTCCTGTCATGGTCGGAAGAGCACGTCACATTTCTCTAATCCTTGTAGGATTTTTACGGTCGGGCGCAGTACCCGGCCGTTTTTCTTATGAGAGCTTAGGTTACGCCTGGCGGTCGCAAATTTTTACGGGCCAGATAGTGTGCGCCTGTCATGAGTTTGCCGAAGAAGGTTTCTTGGATGCGAGCGAGGATAGGTTTACAATAAAGAAAGTATGAAAAAAGAACGGAAGAGTTGGTTTAAGCGGCGCCAGAACGGATATGGCTGGCTACCAGATAGCAGGCAAGGTTGGTTGGTAGTTTTTCTTTGGCTACTAATTGTTACTGGTGGCGTATCGTGGCTTAATCTGGTTTTTGAAAATATTGGGATAGCAATGGGGGTGTCGGTAATATGGTGTGGCTTCATGTTGGGTATATTGTCGGCGGTCGCGAGCATGAAGAGTGATAAGCCAACAAGATTCAAGGCTGATGGTCATCAAGATAGCTAAATCCAGCTTTTATTGAGTTTTTGACTTTTTATGATGTCAGAGCTTTTGTGATCAGTACAGGTCTATTTATATGTAGAAGAATATTTTTGCAGGTTTATTTTTTCTTAAGAAGTTTTTTGAGCTCTTCGCGCACCACCTTGCGATCGTCCCAGGTGGATTTTTTGCCATCAATGACAATGGATTGCTCAGCACCTTTTCCGGTAATGAGCACTAGATCGCCGGGCTTGGCAAGCGAAAGGGCGTGGGTAATTCCTTCGCGTCGGTCGGTAATCCGCCAGTAAGTTTTATCCAGAATACCACCAGCTTTTTCAACACCGGTTGCGATGTCGTCAATAATTTTTTCAGGGTCATCACGATACGGGTCGACATTAGAGAGGATGACGATATCGCTGCCTTTCATGGAAATTTCTCCCATTATCGGTCGTTTCAACTTATCGCGACCGCCACCTTCAGCTCC
>CAZHOZ010000083.1:0-4444 GCA_964533895.1 uncultured Candidatus Saccharibacteria bacterium
ATAATCCTGAAAACCAGCGCTCAATAATGCTGTATCTGTTGTAAATACTTCAGCACCAGACCCAGTTTCTATCACACCCACCACTGTTACTTCTTTCTTAAAATCATCTAGATCCTTTTGATTACCACTTGCTTCTTGTCGTTTTTCTTTAGGTATCACTAAAGTAATCTTCTGATTCATGATCTTCTTGTTATCGGAAATACCTATTGTTTTAAGCAAGGAAGTGTTCACTAATACCTGACTATCTGACCCCAGGGCCACTTTCTCGCCCTCCAACAACTTAAAAGAACTAAGGTCCAGATAACCTTGATCCGATCCATTGATCACACTATCTGTATTAGAGCTTTGAAAAATTACTTTTCCAGCAAAAGAGAAAGTTCTAGCTACATTATCTACTTTGTTATACGCAGAAAACTTATTGATAGCATCTCTATTTAACTTGATTGTCTTGGGCTTCGGTGATGAGACATCAATAGCCTTCACCGAGCTTGACCCGACTATCTCATCGGTTACTACTCTCTGAAGCCCCAGCCCTAGCGACACCAAAAAAACAATTGCGCCAATTCCAATCACAACGCCTAAAACTGTAAGTACGGTGCGTAAGCGCTTAAAAACTAAACTCTTATAAGCCATCATTAATAGTATGCGTGTACGTATATATTTCGCTGGTGGCTTCTTTTTTGATGACATATCTACAACGTTATTCATTTTTTACTACCTTTTTTCTTCGATACGCCATCAACTAAAGTGGACACTGTACTTGAAGAATCTTTCTCGCTGGTCTGAGCTGGACTCGTCGAGCTCGATGATGCATCCACGCTGGATAACTGACTTGTTAACTCGGCAATGGTAGGAGATTTTGCTGATGATTTTTTTTGTAATGTAAGGCTTTCCTGAAGGCGCTTTATCTTTTCTTTCTTCTGATCTGATGTCAGTCCATATGAACCATCATCCTCACTCGCCTCACCATCCTTAATTTGAATTCGATGTGTACTCAATGATAAGTATTCGAGATTGTGTGTAACCAAAATAATCGTCTTTTGAAGTTTATGATTTAAATCAGATAATAGATTCATGATCATATCACCATTTTTTGTATCTAAGTTGCCGGTTGGCTCATCGGCAACGATTAATTCAGGGTTGGCAACAATTGCTCTAGCCATCGAAACTCGTTGCTGCTGACCTCCCGACAAGACCGTTGGACGTTTTTTAGCAAAACTCGCCATTCCTACCATCTCCAGGCTCTCCATAGAGATCATTGTTGCCTGTCTTTTAGAATATCCTGAAAGATACAATGGCATACTAATGTTATCAACCACCGAGAGACTATTAACCCAATAATTGGTTTGATACACCATACCAAGCGTACGCGCCCGAAAGTTAGCACGACGATCGGCACTAAGACTATATAAATCTTGCCCTTCAATAATTACGCGTCCAGAGGTTGGTGGTTCAAGCCCAACTATAGTATTTAAGAGAGTCGATTTACCCGAACCAGAGGGTCCATAAATAATCGAAAAAGACTGCCTCGGTATACTGAAATTAATGTTTTTTAGCGCATGAACTGTTTCTGAGTCCAAAAAGAACTTCTTTTCGACTTGCTCAATACTAATAAGTGCATCCTGCGTGAGCTTATTCATAACTATTTATTCTCCCCCAAAAAGCCAAACATCTTTTGCAGAGTATTAAAGATAATAGACAACACCGAATCAGAAGCTCGCCCAACAATCGTGGTTTGACCATCAGATTTGACTTGGTTACCGGATTTATCTTTTGACAAAGCCTGCACATTATAAACCTTTGCTGTAGCTAAATCGGAGATAATGACAATATGTTCGGTCGTCAGGGCGGCATCTTCTGTAGTCATACTCGAGAATGATGCTGAGCTAGCACCTTCTCCAAAAGCAACCTGACTAGTTGATGGCTCATCTGTCTTCCAGGTTACGACAAGCTGTCCACGCGCCTCACTACCAACCCCCCTAATCGTCGTCTCGACTGTTATATCAGAGACCTTAGGTGGTCGCGTATCCAGAGCAGTCCTGAATACTTGTCGTTCACTAGTGGCCAAATTACCATCACCATCCCGAGATTGAGCAATCAAACTATACTCACTATCATCCTGAAGATCACGAATAACTATTTCATGTTCAGTTAGTAACTGAGAGTCACTTATTTCCTGAGTTGCACCGCCAGTACGCCCATAAATAACCTGTGATGTTGTGGGTACATTTGTTGTCCATCCAACTCTTTGAGTACTAGTAGGCTCACCTTCAACTGGCTGTAAGGTAACATTAGATATCTTTGGTTTTTGAGGTGTTGTAAATGTTAACACACTTCCATCATATTCGTTACCTTCACTATCAATGCCATTAACCTTGTAAAAATACTTAGCACCATCTGCTAGATCAACCAAATCAACAGAATAAGATGATTCAGAGGTGGATGTATTTACGCTCTTCAGTCCACCAAACCCTTCACTCTGACCAAAATATACTTTCACTTGATTTGCTCCACGAACCGTAAATTGCACGGCAGCCGAATTCAGCCCCACGCGAGTCGTAGCAACCTCTTTTACGGTTGGAGCTGGAGCAGTTGTAAATGACTGCTCTCCACTCGTTCCTGTATTGCCGTCTTCATCAGTCCACTTCGCTACGTAATAATAGGTTGTGCCAGCCTGCAAGTTAGTTAAATCGATCTGATGGCTGGTTACTTGGTCAGAATTAGCAAGCTCCGAGGGGCTATACTCACCAGATTTTGTTCCAATGGCAACCTTTGAGTCACTCGGGCGGTCGGTCGTCCAGGAGATTGTTGCTTTTCTTGTTGTTATATTTGCAACAACGGGATCTGACGTCATATTTGCTGGTGTTGTAAATTTACCGGTTGGCAACATTGATACAGATGCGCTCTCAGCACCACAGTTATTAGTAGAATCACATGCTTTTACTCGATAATAATACTCTTGCTGAGACAAGCCGGCATCGATATAAGTGGTACTCGTGCTGGAGCCCACATAAACAAAGGTGGTATTATTGGTCGATCGATATATTCTATACGAAGCTACTCCGGAACCAATTGTGCTTGGTGGATCCCATGTTAGTGCCAAGCGCCAATTACTGGTGGACTTAATCGAAACATCAACTATATCAGTATTTAGCGGAATGCCTGGAGCGACAGTATTGGCAGTAAATGTGGTATAGGCATAAGTGGCATAGTTAATATTACTCGACTCATCACGAGCTACTACATAAAACGTATTTACACCCGGCTGAGTGGCATAGGCACTAGCCCCCAAAGACGTAATCCCTGCCGAAGTAAATGTACAGTTACCAGCGTTTGGCGTGACATTTATGGTGTAACAATAGGTAATGTTATTCTCGTCCCCAACAAAGGTTGCCGGTGCATCCCAGCTAAAAGCAAAGGAGTTAGAGGTATTAGTGCTAGGATTTGCCGTGACATTCTGCGGCGAAGATGGTGCACCACTGGTATTTATCTTCAACTCGGCAGTAACATAACTGGTTGTATAATTTCCAGCATTGTCCCAAGTCCTAAACTCAAAGGTATTCACCCCATCTACTAAGACATTAAAGTCAGTTGGATCAACTGTGACATAGTTACCATCATTAGTTAATAAATCTGTGGCATCCTGAGAGCCGTTATGCGTATCACCATACCAAGTTCCACCTGCAATTCGATACTGCAAACCAGCCACAAGCGAATGTGAGTCTTGTGCAGCTGTCCCTCCAGAAGTTGGCCAAGTTAAAGTTGCTGCTTTGGTATTTATAAAACCGGATGGAGCGGTAATATAACCAGGATTTGCTGGAGCAGTATTATCAAACCTAAACTGGAATTGTTCATTTGTATCATAGATATTACCTGCATTATCGATTGCTCGAATATTTAAATAGTAAGGCGTAGTCGAGGAGGCCAAAGGAGTAGCCAAATAACCAGCCGTAGCTAAATCTATTGATGTAGTAGATACAACAAACTGACAATTGCCTCCAGTAGCGACCGGACTAGTACCTAAAAGACCCTTGGTGGTAATTGGATTATCAGAGGCTGTCTGGCTCAAACTCAAGCAGTAGCCTTTAATACCAGACCCTGCATCAGCACCGGCAGTCCAGCTAAAATATGGGCCGGCGCCATTAGTCCAACCATTTGGTGCCACCGACGCACCGCCATTCGACTTCTGCATAGCTATTGAAGAAGCATTAGTGTTCGGATCTGTAATATCCGAGTTTGCCGATAGATTAATCTCATCAATTGCCACCTGCTGATCACCATTACCCTGCAACACCGCCTGCCATTTAATACCAGAAAATGTTACGGGGAAGCTATCGATGTTGGTATTAATTACCGAGACAGCATTTGCCTCCACGACAGATGAGGAGGTTGCCCAGCTAGCGCCGTTCCAATATTTCCAACTGGATCCACCATCGTCACTTAG
>CAZHOZ010000084.1:0-4420 GCA_964533895.1 uncultured Candidatus Saccharibacteria bacterium
AGCACGCCACAAGCCAACATCGCAGAGGACATCGGCGCGGTCTACGACCACGCGATTATCCTCCAGGCCCGCGAGGGTGACAGTCTTGAGAGCGCCGCACTGGCGGTGTTCCCCAACACTCTCATCGAAGCGCGTGTGCGAGAGGACGGCCTCTCGGATGATGCCAAGAGGCTGGAGCGCGAGCGCTATCAAGCTGAGTGGGTGCGCCTAGCGCGCCTACTTACTGGCACTACCGGCACATCATTGGCAGCCGGCGAGTACTTCGCCGTCCCCGCCAAGCACGATGAGCCCGGTGCCATCCAAGCCGATGGGGTCTCTACCGAGATCCAACGGCGCAATGAAGAGGCCCAAAAAGCCTCATCTGGCGACTGAGCCTCACTCTCGGGTGTTGATTCGGCGGTGGATCGGCATCCAGCCCGCGTATTTTTCTCTTTCGAGAGGAAGGTACGCGGGCTTTCTTTTTAAATTTAAGTATTTTTCAAAATGTTGACAAAAACTGACAACGTAAGTATAATAAGGGTATGCAAATCGCCAATCTTGCCAAAAAACTCGAAGCCGTTGGCCTCACCGAAAAACAGGCCAAAGTGTATGTTGCCGCCCTCTTTTTAGGGTCAGCAGCGGTGCAGCGTATCGCAGAACAAGCCGAAGTAAATCGTGCCACCACCTACGTTATTTTGGCAGAACTTGCGGACATGGGGCTTGTATCGGAAACGATTGATGGCAAAAAAACGGTGTTTGTGGCTGAAGCTCCAGCTGCAATTAATCGATATCTCGATGCTATCGAAAAAGAGATAGAAGGGCGCAAAAGCAGCTTAAAATCTGTACTGAAAGAGCTACAACAAGTAAGCCGCACAGAAGTCGATGAAGCACCAGTCGTGCGTTTCTTTAAGGGGCCAGAAGCAGCCGGGGCAGTGAGTTCGTATGTTCGTCGCAAAGCTAAGCGCAATGAAGTTGTGTATGGCATTACTGATGTTGATGAGGTTCTTAAGTTATTTCCAGAGATACTAACCGAGTCTCCAGCTCGTCGAAAAAAGAAAAACATCGCAAGTCGCGCCTTTTATTCTGGTAGTGCGCAACTTGCCGATGATCCTGATAGTGACCGCAAGGTTGTTCGACTTCTCGAGAAAGCTAAGGGCGATCTGAATATTTATGATGACCGCATGACGATTGTCAGCTATCGCGGCGATGACTCGGTTGGAGTGATTATCGAAAGCAAAGAAATTGTGGCAGTCATACGTCAACTGTTTGAGTTGGCGTGGGAAAAACAAGCGAAGCACAACTAAAACTTGTTAGCAAATATTGACAAATAAGTAATGCTTGTGTATAATTCGAGCGTTGTTAGCTTGAGCTGTAAGCGTATTTTACTTGTTGACGGCAAAAGCTGAGACTGGGAGGAAGGTACTTCCAGTTTGCTTCGAAAGGGGCGCAACACTACCCGAAAGGGGACAACATGGGAACCACCATCTAAGGTTGATCCCATACGCCGGCAAAACGGCATCCAGGCCTAGCTCGAAGGCCTCTGAATTTTGATCTTGCGTAGAGCACGCGAGGTCAAAGCACACCCAAACAGCCCATCGGCGAAAAGGGCGTGTTTGCTCATTTATTAATCTCCTGCGCTAGCACACAGGAAAAAGAATAGAGCAAAAAACATCGAGCACTTGGGGTGACCCTACAGTACGTGGGGTCACCCCAAAACATCTATACCTAAGCGAATTTAAGTAAGACCCAAAGTGGGTCTTTTTCTATATATATTTACAAAAAAATAAAGTAATTTTTAGGGTAAAAAGCTAAAGAATGTATAAAATACATAAAAAATGACAAATAGTATTGACAAAAAATATATTTTCTGCTAAACTCAGCTTTAGTTATGAATTACGCCAGTATTTTGTAGCAGAACCTTTACTTTATACCTGGTGCTCATAGTTTTGGATCGTTTATGCTCTGTATTTACGGTTCAGGCCTATGAGCACCACCACCAACAACCACCTCGATTTCGACAACCTCTTCAGCGATGATGCGGTCGAGCAGATGCTCGGCATGATTCTCGCCATTGAGGACTTCGATGGCGAGAGCATCGAGGATCTCATCATGCGCCACCTGGTGTCGGTCGCCGCAATGCTATACGGCGATCTCGAGGAGATCG
The DNA here is from genome assembly GCA_964533895.1 of uncultured Candidatus Saccharibacteria bacterium. Classification (GTDB taxonomy): domain Bacteria; phylum Patescibacteriota; class Saccharimonadia; order CAILAD01. The sequence continues at coordinate 2,144 of CAZHOZ010000084.1, forward strand.
ACATGCCCGAGGACCACCGTGGCTTGGCCATGCTGATCCTTGGCTACAAGGTCGGCTTTCGAGCTGGCCACCTCGATGGCCACATCTGCGCCATCGAGCACGATGACGACTACGAGCCTCCGGGCTACCTGTAGTCGTCAACTGTCCCTACAACCCTTTGAAAGGGGGTGAAATGAGGATTCATCCGAGGGCCCACCAGCCTATCGGTCGGTTCTGCGTCCATTGTGGACGGAAGGGCCAATCGCCGGAGTGTGACGATTGCCGCGAGGCAGCGATCACCCCGGAGGAGGTGGACCCGTATACCGGATACTTGCTGGGCGCGGACGGTGAGGAGATCAGTACGCTGATCTTTGACCCGTACGCTGCCTGCCTGTAATTGGTGTACGAACCGGATTAGCTCCGGCGCCCTGATGGGGCGTGGCAACAGAAGCTCGCGGGTGAGAAAAAGAAACCCAACAGCACACCGAGTATGGCGCTCGTAAAAGGCCCGTAATACCGTGGGGAAGCACCGCGGGGCTGGAGAGAACCGGCCGTCACCAAACTCTGACAAGAAAGTCATAAAAATCGAGCCAGTGAGATGTGGCTCCATAAGCGCTTGGCGCAGCTTACACCCCACCAAGGGGCAGCGTTAACTGCTCTTTGGGGGAGCAGTCCGAGGATGTATGTCCTCGCTGATGAGTCCAAAAGGACGAAACTGCTTTGAAAAACCTGACGATCCCACGCTGGCTGTTATGCCACACGAGCGTATGTGCGCATCGTCTCGATTTTTTCAAACCAACACACATCAGTTTTTAGTTCTTTAAAGCCTGGAAGTTTATACTTCCAGCGCGGTGCCAAAAACTATGGCCTCGCGCCGGGAGTATAAAGCTTCCAAATTACAAGGGCATATGAAAACCTGCCTCTCCTTCAGGTGAGTGGGTGCCCTGCTAGGTGGAGGCGTCTCCACCTAGCGAATTCGCTAACCGTTGACCAGCGAAAGTAACGCTGGGGCTTGTAACACCGAGGCAGTGTAGGCCTACACCCTCCAAGTGGTATGAGCTGCATCCTGTAACTGGATGTGTGGGAGATATTGGTCTTGCGCCTGCGTGGATAACCACGACACCCCAAAGGGTGACCTCGAGAGAGGTGGGTAGTTAACAAAGCAGAAAAGGGGACCCCAACGGTTATAATGTGACGTCGTCCTCCCCTTTGGTTGAGCTCAGTGAAAGGGCTCAATTCCATGACAGGACGACGTCAAGCTCTTGTCAGGGCGAGTGCCGGTTAAGACTTGGATTGTCCAAGTATCCACCGACCGCTTGAAAAAGTGGAGTAATAGCACCCTCTGGCAGTCTCGCGGTTTACGAGCCGCACTACTCCCGGAGCCTTCGGGCTCCGGGACCAACCAAAGTTTTTAATGTTCTTGAAGATTTTGGTTGGGATTTTCGTGAGATTATCCTGAATCTTTTCATTCGAAACGGAGCTGAAACTATCAACTCCCCGAGCCGAAAGGCAGCCCATGTCTAAGCTACTAGGAGTTCAGAGCGAGCTCGCGAATCTCGTTCAGCAATACCTTGATCAGGGGTGCAAGGTGCTTCGAGTCTGCGATGAGGTTGAACTCGTTTCAGGTCTAGACTCGGTCTATCTCAAGCGAGTTCATCTCGTGAGAGACGACGGAAGTTTCTTCGACATAGTTGAGTCGGAAGGTGGCTACAATTCTTGGCCACATGGCTTTTATGTCCTCACGAATCTCCACATCGAAAAAGTGGAGTGTTACCACGAGGGGCACGAGCCTCTGCTTGATGTCGAGGATGATTTCTTCGATATCGAGTAATGTCCGTTGTCGTCACGATTGAGAGATTGTGGCGACCCTACCAAAGTTCATGAGCTATCGTGGCATTTGGTGGGGAAACTCCCCGCAGGTCCAAGCAGCCTGGAGTCACGGAGGTGACAAAATGCGTCTGAATCTGAACCTATTCCGTATGATGATCATGATGATCGGGGTAATCATCGTGGTTGCCGGTGTTCGAGCCGACGTGATCGGCTTCAACACCCTGACAACCGCTGACCCGATGCAGATCATCGCGGTCTTTGTGGCCCTCATGGGGCTGGTGGCGATGTCACTGCTGTTCGTGATTGCTCGCGCTCTCACTGAGCAGACACGGATGTTGCGCGAGGCCGAGCAGCGAGAGCTGGCTCGTACCATCGAGCGCGTCCGCACCGATGTGCAGCCCCTCACGCCTGTGTCTCGCGGCAGATGCGCGCGATTTCCTTGAGGGCCGGCAGGGATATGTCGCGCAC
>CAZHOZ010000085.1:0-638 GCA_964533895.1 uncultured Candidatus Saccharibacteria bacterium
CCGATGACCCCCTGCTTGCAAAGCAGGTGCTCTAGCCAGCTGAGCTAATGCCCCATAAACATCAATTTAAAATATCTTGAATACTTCTAAATTATCAAGCTACGTTGCAAAAGGCTAGAGCACTTTCTGTAAGCACGACAATGTCGTGACAGCCAGCTTGAGCTAATGCCCCATAACTGGGTTGGTATTGACCAAATTGTAAAAGATTTTGGCTTTAGGCTTATGTTATGACAAAACCTGAGAACTGGCCCATTGTACACTTTTAACCGAGAAAAAACAACCCACAACAGGTAGCTGATACGGTGGACAAGCACAACTATTTTAGTCAGAATGAGATAGTACAAACGTATGCATGATAATCAGCCAATCCAACCGGGTTCTTTGGTGCTACCAAAGTCTTCTTCGAATACGGCCAACACAAATGAAGGTGGGCAGACTGAGGCTACACCGGCTCCTCCCATCTCGACTGCTCAGCCGTCAATTCTGTCTTCGAACATTCCGGGTTCGGGAGATGAGTCGATGATTCGCTTGAGGAGTGAAGCGGGATTGAGTCTGGATGCAAATAGTGACACAGCAGTGGATGGATCGGCATTTTCTGATGCCAAAACGGTAGAGCCCACTATACTGGCTCAGCCAGC
>CAZHOZ010000085.1:738-4418 GCA_964533895.1 uncultured Candidatus Saccharibacteria bacterium
ACCAGCACCAGCACCAGCACCAGCACCAGCACCAGCACCAGCACCAGCACCAGCACCAGCAATAATCCCCTTAAGCTCGCCAGTGCAGCCTGCGGCTTATGTGCTGCCACAGCCAATACCCACTCCGGTAGCAAGCTCTGAATCAGTTGTGCAGACTGCTGTAAGCTCTGGCCAGCCCCAACCAAGTCTTGGGACAACACCACCGCCAGCTGTAACAAATACCGTACAGCCTACCCAGCCAGCACCACTACCCATTCTAGCCCCAGTAGCTCCTGCTGCGTCCCAGATGGTTCAGACTGGCTACCAGCCCCAGCCCCAGCCCCAGCCCCAGCCCCAGCCCCAGCCCCAGCCTCAGCTCCAGGCTCAAGCCCAGCCTCAGCCCCAAGCCCAGCCTCAGCCCACCTTGCCAGCAGTATCGGGTGCGCCACCGCAGAATGAGGCGCCTGCCTCCCAACCCCAAGTGCCTCTGCAGACCTCCGCTCCGCAGACCCTTACTCCGCAGGCACCGACGACTCAATCTGTTGTGTCAGTAGCTAGCGCTCAGCCAGCACCGCCGACAATGGCAGCCCAACCTGCATCCACTCAGCAGCCAGCCACGGCTGTAACTAACCCAACTCAGCAGCCAGATCCATCGGCGACTGGGATGCAGTCAACTTCGCCCACTGCGGCAACTCAATCTGCCTCCACTCAGCAACCAACCACAACTGCGATTAACCCAACTCAGCAACCAACTACAACTGTGACTAACCCAACTCAGCAACCGCGTCAAAAAGAATGGTTGGTATATGCAGCACTAGCGGTTGCAATTATTTCAATTCTTGCTCAAGTATTTGTTTCGGGCACGCCCGGCTATGCCCTGGTTTTGATTACTATTTCGCTAGTAGGTATTTTTCTTGGTTTTAAATCACTCAAGGGAGGCAAGAAAGGTGTGGCGGTAACAGTCGTCATCATCAGCTCGCTGGCGTTAATTTCGGCGACCGTGCAGGCAGGGATTGCAATTAATATTGCCCGTAAGTGCCAAACTGATCCCGGCTATGCCGCTCAGAGTACACAATGTCAGCGCTAAGCTAACAAAAATAGTTATGGTTTGGTACAATATTGACTAATGAATGAAGAAGCGACTCAAGCACCACCAGCAATTGGGCCAGCTTTAATTTATGCTAGCGTTGGCATAGGTTTGCTTTTTTGGACTATGTCGACACCGATTGGCTTGCGGATAGAGAGTGCGTCGGCTATCCTAAAAAGTTTGGCAAATATTGCCGCTTTTTCTGGCACTATTTTGTATGCTTGGTCGGTTTTTCTGGCTTCACGTTTTCTTTTTTTTGATGCTTGGTTTGGAGGACTTGATAAGGCTTATAAATGGCACCATTACACCGGTGGTATGGGGTTCTTTCTTTTAACACTTCACCCATTATTTTTAAGTATGCGCGCTTTGACGACTGGGTGGCCGGTTTCTACTCTTTGGTTGGTGGGATCTAACTGGCAAATTAATTTTGGTATTATCCCACTTTATGCATTGGCAATATTTCTGCCGATTAGTATTTTTTTGCGTGTAAAGTATAATTTATTCATTTGGCTACATAGAATTCTTGGAGCCGTATTTTTCTTAGGATTCTTGCACGCTTTTATGGCAACGGGAAATATGGCACGTTTTTGGCCACTATGGCTTTACATGTTTATGATTTCAGTGATAGCTATCGCATCTTTTGTTTATCATTCAGTTTTGGGGGCATTCTTGCCGATCCGCTATCGGTATCGAGTGGATGCGGTGCGTGATAAAGGTTTGGGAGTGACCGAAATCATCCTTGCTCCAGTCGGTCAACGCCTTTTGCCGTTTGTAGCCGGTCAATTTGCTTACGTTAGCTTCGTATCGCATCCAATGGGCAAAGAGGCTCATCCGTTTTCGATGGCGCATCAGCCGAGGACAAAAAATTTACGCTTTATCATTAAGGGTTTGGGTGACTATACAACCGCGATGAATCAGGTGAAGGTGGGTACAACTGCTTGGGTGGCAGGACCGCATGGAGGGTTTAGTTTTAGGACTGGGCGCAAGTATCGGCAGGTGTGGGTAGCTGGTGGTATTGGCGTGACGCCTTTTCTGGCGATGGCTGAAGCTTTGCCAAAGCGTAAGTACGATGTAGATTTGTATTACTGTGTCGTGACCGCCAAAGAAGCTGCTTTCGAGTCAGAATTTAAGACCATCGCCAAACGTAATCCGGCTTTTAAGGTAATCCCTTTCTGCCAAGATAAGCAGGGCTTTATCGACGCCAATAAGCTTACTAAGGGTGTGGACATTAAGGCCACTGAGTTTTATATTTGTGGACCACCACCAATGATGCACGCATTACACAAAGGGCTTTTGGCTAAAGGTGTACCCAATAAACACATTCACTTCGAAGATTTTTCATTGCGCTAAGCGCATCGTATAATAGGCGTATGACGCAACTGCAGAAATACCTCTATGCTGCCGGGAATGTGGCTGCACCTAAAAAGGCACTTATTATTCTGCCGGAGATATATGGCGTGCAGGACTTTATGCGAGAACTTGCTCATAGCGCACAAGCCGAGCTTGGCTGGACGAGCTATGTGCTCGATCATTTTTTTGCGGTGACTGGTAAAGTGCAGACGTTTGATTATTCTGACCCTTCTCCAGGTATGAAGATAATGCAGCAGATGACAGGTGAGGTATATTTGTCGCTTTTGGATAAAGCATTGCGAGATATTCGAGCTCGCCAACCGGAGCTAGAACGCATTGCGGTGTGGGGCTTTTGCTTTGGTGGTAAATTAGCCTATTTATCCGGTGCGAATCATAGCATTACTGATATTATTTCTTTTTATGGTGGTGCTAGTCTGGCGCCTGATTTTAATGCGGGTCGGTCAGTAATTGAGGCACTCGCAACCGAGCGGGCACATGATAGAAATTTGCGGATACTTGCGGCATTTGGCGAGTACGATGAAATGATCCCAGCCGCCGATGTAAGTGAGATTCACAATCAGCTCGACCAAGCGGAGATACATGCTGACGTACGGATGTATTCAGCCGGCCACGCTTTTTATAATGAAGATCGTTTGGATCGTTATGACGAGTTGGCTGCAAAAAAAGCCTGGGACGATGTTAAGTGTTTTTTAGCCTAACTTAAGTCATACAAAAAACATAAGCTTTCTTTTAAAAAAGAGTAGGACATATCGATTCCAGGCGTGAGTGCATTTTTGTTATTTGCACAGAATGTAGAGCTTTGAGGCAATAATATATTTGATAATAGCTTATAGAGAATTTCTAGAGGGAACTTCTCGTTTTAAAAATATATTATGAGGATACTTCCATCCAGGTAAGAGCCAGTACATCATCGCTGTTCGGTTTGTCTTGCCAAGAAATGTTTGTTCCGTCGGTTTGCAAAATCTTATTGCTGTTATTGGTTTGGTTTGGCAATAGTGCGTTGATTGCCCCTTGAGCAGTATTTGCACTTGTACCTCCTTGGTCGATTGGAAGTGGGGCAGTAAGAGAAGTTGAGGTTACAGTTGGTAGATCAGCCGAACCGTCTAAATCACCAGCAAGTTTTAACCGACCTTTTACCGTATCTGAAGCGTCGGGTACAACATCTTTTAGTGTACCGTCGGGGTTATGGGCAACCAAGAGGTAGTTGTTGAGGATATCACCCCATGAACCGACGTCGTCGCCA
>CAZHOZ010000086.1:0-4396 GCA_964533895.1 uncultured Candidatus Saccharibacteria bacterium
AAGAATGGAACCGACTGAACGCGACAAAGAAATAGCTTCGCACGCTAGTGAAATACTAGGCGAGCAAATAACACCAGCAGATTTGCAGCAGATGCTTGCGAATGACGAAGTACGAATGCAAAACATTGAATACCGACTTGAGTTGATCGAACAAGCATTAGGCATAGAAAATGGCTACACATATCCAGGTTCGATCATCAAGACGAAAATTAACGCATTAAGGAGACGAATAAATGGCAACTAGAAATGTAACGCGTAAGCGCATGACAAAAGAACGATTTGACGGAATAAAACAAGCAATCAACGATGGTATCTCACCAGCCAGAATAAGACCATATTGGGAGGTCAGCCGAACAACATTCAGTTATATACAAAAGTGCGATACATACGATGAGTATCTTGAATTGAGACGATCGTATGCGCCAAAGCCTAAAAACATATTCAAAGACATTGTTGAACAATCAAATATAACCATTATGCAACAGCCAACAAATGCAGAAATTATGGATGCAATTCAACAATTATCAGAGAAATTAGATCGTATTAAGAAAGTGAGGTGGTAAATGACTAGCGGTGAAGCAATTAGCCCAGCACGAGATTGCTTAAAAGGCGAAGAAATAGATCCTACAGGACAAGCGCAAGTGTGCACTGATCCCTGTGACCCGAAAAACGTCAAGCAGGGTGGTGAGTGTATTGAAACTACTGTGCAGCCAACGCCTACAGCAGTACCTAGCATACAAGTTATACCACGCGTAGGCGTGTCAGCTACGGGCTTTATAGTCGCATTTTTAGCTGGTGTTGCGGTTGCGTATGTATTGTATATGTATGATAATCGTAAATAAGTTGTATCGAGAATAGGTTAAAAAAGGTTGTAAAAAGGGTTGACAAGGTGGTTATGGTTTGATATAATGGTAGTGTAATAAAGAAAAGCTTTATTACCACCTTGAAAACCCTTATAGACCGAGTTTAGTGCCGAAAGTCTTTCACCGTCTGGTGAGCGTGCAAGTCGCATAACAGGCTTGAGAGTGACCCATCATGATGGTCGGTGCAATCCCGATAACTGCTCCATCGACACTAAACTGGCTCTATAAGAGCTGGCACAAAAACCTAAAGGAGACGACGACATGACAGATCAAACTAAAAAGCGCAAAAGCTTGAACTTCGCAAAGTCATTTGCATGGCTTATCGAAACAGCAGCGCGTGCAGCAGCAGGGTATCTTATCCTGTCAAACTACAACCACATTGTCACAACGGTTGTAGCGATGTATTTTCTCGTGACAGCAACCGCATTGCTCGTGACGCACTTTCTCAAAGCATACGCTAAATAACGATTAAGTCATAAAAGGAGATGATATATGACAAAGCAAGAGTTAGCTAATGTTGACGATGTTGAGGTGGTCGATACCCAACACCCAGCACTAAGCGCACCGCAAGCTGTAATGGTCACACCTAAACAGCTACAAAGTCAGATGAAAAGAGATGGAGAAATCCGTGCGATCATAACCGAGTACATAAGTAAAAACATGGTACAAGGCAAAGATTACGGCACGATCAAAGTCAAAGGCACGGAGAGCAAGCCTAGCTTATTCAAGCCAGGCAGCGAGAAGTTTTGCAGCCTATTCAAGCTGCGCGCTACCTTCCGCCGTGACGACGAAACAATAGAAATGCTTGGAAATACCTCAGGTATCCTTGGCTACATATGTGAGCTAGTTGACTCACGAGGACGTGTAGTCGGCGAGGGCAGAGGTACAGCTAAAACTGATCCTAACGGCTCAGACTTCGATATAAATAAGCAGGTCAAGATTGCGCAAAAGCGCGCTCAGATCGACGCTGTGCTACGTACAGGCGGTTTAAGCGACTTTTTCACTCAAGACCTAGAAGATATGCCACGTGAGCAAAAAGTGGCTCAAAACGCCCCAAATGAAGCCTCAGACGGCATAACGGCGACTATTACGCCACCTAGCGAAAACCAGCTTCGGTTTATCGCAAGCTTGAAGCGCCAAAAGCTACCTCAAAGCGAGTGGGATACCATACCAGAGCCAAAGGATAGCTCAGAAGCCAGTTTTACGATCAAGAGACTAATAGCAATGGAGAGCAAAAATGAAGCCAATTAAGACTATCGAAAAATACCTATCACTACTTGAAAAGAAAAAGGCCCTTGACGAGGAGATCGAAATTGCGCGCCAGCAGACTATGGATCAACTGCAATCGCTTGGTGTGGAGCAGCTCAAGCTCAATAACGTCACCGTAACCGTTGCAAAGCGTGTTACGGAGACGGTTGACGAGCTAGGCTTTAAGCACTGGGCCGATCAGCAGCCAGACTTTGAAACCGACCTGTTTTACGTCAATATGCTCGACAAGAAAAAGGTTGTGATGTTTAGCAAAAAGCACCTTAAGGAGACAGGCGAAATTGTACCGTTTATCAGTGCCAATGAAACTGAGTACCTGATGGTGCGACCTGTAAAAGAGACTGGACAAGATGAGTAAGCAAAAGTACAATCATAGCGTCCGCAAAGCGGATACTATGAAAATCGAGCGACTAATCATCATTGTAGCAATAGCTTCCGTATTGATTGGAGTACCAGCAGGCGCAGCGCTCAAGCAGCGTGCCGCCAATATCCAAAAGGATATGCAGGTAAAGTCACAACTTCAATCTGATATTGAACGTGTGCAAAAACAGCTTGACGCTAAAGCCCGTGAGGTGGACGCCAAAGCTGAGGATATACAGAAGCTAGAGCAGCAGAAAAAAGACCTTGAACAGAAATTACAGAGTAAGGCCAAGTCAAACTCGATTATCAGTGTGGCAAGGGCAGCAGATATGCAGGCGGTAACACCGCCTGTTGCTGGTTCTGGCGACTTATCCGCATTGCTAGCTAAGTATTTTGGTGGCGCAGCAGGCCAGGCACAGTTGATCATGAGTTGTGAGTCAGGCGGTGTGCCAACTAAACATAACTATAACCCTGCCACAGGCGATGACTCGTGGGGGCTATTCCAGATAAACCGCTACGGCAGCTTGGCAGCAGGGCGGCCTTCGGCCGACTGGCTAGTTGTGGCAGAAAACAATATCCAGTATGCCGCCAATATGCACGCTCGATCAGGCTGGTCGCCTTGGACAAACTGCGCTCGTAAAAGCGGCTTATTATAACGGAGAAGCCCCCGATAGTGGCTGGGGATCACTATCGGGGGCTGGTCGGTGCGAGCTGGGGTACTCAGCTACCGACGTGCTTGTAGACGCTGCTCCCAGCGTGTGAGAACAGCATCAAGCCAATCAACGATCTTGTCCATCAATCTCATCCCACCACCTTTCATAATGATCGTGATTGATGAGCCATGCGAAAAATGCAACCTCTTTTTCTTCAAAGTCGCTTAGATCGTGAGGTGACAACGGGTGCAGATCAAATGTTTGCTCGTAAGCAGCAAGTTGCTCGGCATCAGGAAATTGCTCGGTAATCAAACCGACCTGATTACGTTGCGCCCATTCGTACTCTTTCTGCAAATTGTCGCGTACATAACAACGGTGCGGTGCATGGCAGCGATCGCAAACGATCAACCAATAACTACACCAAGGTTGTACGGTAAACAAGTAAAAGATCGAATTAGCTTCGCACATCCAGATCGTTTTGTTACAGCGCACGCATGTGATCGTGTTGGGATTATTCGGATTGTACATCTTGCTCTCCGAACAGTCGCTCGGCTTGGTCGATGCGCTCTCCTGCATAACAGGCGCAGGCTTGTTGCTTGTGCCTGTCGATCGCTGCCACCATTTCGTCATGCTTTGGCTTCGATGGGGGGCGTTGATGAACGTGCAAAAGTTTGTGAGCCTCCACATCCAGCCATACAATGAAACAAGGTAGGCTACGAAAAGCCCTTTCAATTGGCGTCTTGTAATCTCGACGCGGATACCAGATATGTGATGACGGTTTTGGTATGCCGTCATTTTAATCACCTCCTTAAGTGCTATTGCACTTTGTTAAGGACTGCATACTTTCCATGCAGATCTGTTGCAACTTCGTTATAGGCAAGTGCTGCTTGTGCTTCTGTTTCAAACCTGCCTATATTTATTTTTTTGTAGTCTACGCCTATTACTGCAATCCACTTATTTCTACTTTTATCCCAGCTAACGCCCTTGTATTTGCTGGTTGACTTGCGACCACGAGAATTGTGGACATTTTGTTGTGGGGTGCAGACGCGTAGATTACATCGTCTATTGTCAAGTGTATTGCCGTTGATGTGATCGACTTGACCTTTAGGGCAACCCATGATCAAACGGTGCATATATACCACACCTTCTTTTCTTGTTACGCGTTTTGCATATCTATCAAAATGCCAAGACCCAAGCGATACAAGTCGCTTATAGTCAGATGCATCAACGATTGCAAACTTGCCGCGAGTTAAT
>CAZHOZ010000087.1:0-4352 GCA_964533895.1 uncultured Candidatus Saccharibacteria bacterium
CTCTTCCAGATAAAAAGCTATTACAAATAACCCCTATACAGCAAAAACGCCCCGTGACAAGCGGGGCTTTTTGCTGTAGGATGATGCGGTTATGAAAAAAGTTCTAAAAACTAATCATGGCGAGGTGCGCTTGCCGGCGTTTTTCCCAGATGCCACGCGCGCCACGATAAAATCGGTCGATACCCAAGCTGTTTTGGCGACTCATACACCAGGGCTAGTGATGAACACCTATCATCTGGCGAATCTGGGTTTGGTCGACATCATCGCCGAGCAGGGAGGGTTACATGCCTTCACTGGCTGGAGTCGCCCCATAATCACAGATTCTGGCGGTTTTCAGGCTATGAGCCTGGTGCGTGAATTTAATACTGGTGGTCGTTTTACCGAAGACGGTATTATTTTTCAAGATTCAGCTGGTAATAAGCTAGAGCTGACACCCGAAAGTTGTATCGATTACCAGCTCAAGCTAGGCAGCGACATTATTATGATCTTAGACGACTGCACGAAGCCAGATATGCCTCTGCGCGAACAGCTCAAAAGCGTGGAGCGGACTGTCCGTTGGGCAAAGCGGGCTCGTACCCACTTCGATAAAGTCACAAAAAACATGAAGACTAAGCCACTCTTATTCGGTATCGTGCAGGGCGGGGCGGATAGGGAGCTGCGCCGTAAGTGCGCCATTGAGCTCTCGAAGCTCAACTTTGACGGATACGGCTTTGGTGGCTTTCCTATTAACGAAGCGGGGGAGTTACAAACCGAGACCATGCAGGCCGTGGTGGATGACACTCCAGCTAGGGCAATTAAGTACGCCATGGGTGTTGGCACGCCAGAGCAAATTGTAAAATGCGTAGCGATGGGCTACGATCTGTTTGATGTGGTAATCCCAACTAGGGAGGCACGGCACCGCAAGCTTTTTGTCTGGAACGGCAAACCAGAGGAGCTCGATCTGAACAGCGACTTTTATACAAGTATCACCATGAAGAACCTGTCCCTCCAGGCGGATCCTAGCCCAATCGACCCACATTGCGATTGCCACACCTGCCAAAATTATTCCCGCGCCTACGTGCATGCACTATTTCGCGCCGATCAAGCCGTCGCCGGCCAGCTCGCGAGTATTCATAACCTTAGGTTTTACTGGAAACTGATGGAACTACTTAAGGCGACCTAGGGCTACATCAATGATTGAGCGAGTATTTTCAAAAGCAAAGACTAAACCACCCAAATCTTCAATACGAAACCATTCGGCAGCTTCGATTTCAGTAGGGTCGATAATAATATCTCCACCCATATATTTAGCTAGATAAAAACTGAGTCGTAAGTCTTTTGTAATTGCTGCATCTATCACTTCAAGCAACTCTACAATTTCACACCGTATACCGGTTTCTTCGGATACTTCCCGTATAGCTCCCTCTGCTGGACTTTCTCCGGGTTCAACAACGCCACCAGGGATTGACCAGTAGTCGCCATCTTTAATATGAGTATTCGTAAGAAGAAAATGATCACCCTTAAAAACCAAGGCAAAAGCTCCATCCGTGTATTTCGTCAACCCAGGCACTAGCCTTCCCATTTCTGCGGTAGACGTAAATCGATACCCTCGAGCTCAGATCCCGGATCGTCATCAACACAAGCTCGAAAATCTGCCCCCAGCTGGCTTTTATCAAAATCCGTACCGATGAACACCATCTGGGTCTTTTTGGGCTCACCTTCGCGCCAATTGTCCCAAAAAAGCTCTGAACGGGTACCAACCAACTGAAAAATATACTTGCGTGAGTGCCCCTTAGAACCAAGATCTACAAAGCCCTTAGCTCGATACACAGTCTTAGGAATTTTACTATTCACAAACTCTTGAAACCGCATCGGATGGAGCGGGGCAGTTAACTCCAAAGATATATGCTTAAATTTATCATGAAAATGATCATGCCCATGAGACACGTTATGATGCTGATGTTTTTTAAGCTTTGCTTCATCCCACACCCGATCTGGATCGGATAATAAGCGAATATCTACATCGGCCCGTACCGCTTCAAAAATCCGCGCCCGTGGATTAGTCATCTCGACCAGCTGTCGAATTTCTGCGATACGCGCCTCATCTACCGTGTCAGTCTTATTAATTATCACGAAATCAGTAAATTCAATTTGATCAGCGGCATTTTTGTGGGCTTTGGCATTTTCTATAACATGCTCAGCGTCAATCAGCGTTACGATAGCATCCAGCTTAACGCCAATGCCAATCATGTCGCGCAGATTCAGCGCCAAATCGCGTGGCTCAGCTAAGCCCGAAGCTTCAATCACAATCAAATCGATATCACTGCCTATGTACGCAAATTGAGCAATCGCTTCCTGCACATCCAGCGTCTCCAAAGAACAGCAGATGCAGCCGTTTGAAAGCTCGAGCTTGGTATCGGTCTTGCCAGCCACGAGTTCTGAATCAATATTGATCGCCCCAAAATCGTTCACTACCACGCCTATTTTTAAGCCATGTGGTTCAGCTAATAAGTGGTTTACAAACGTGGTTTTACCACTCCCTAAAAAGCCGGTGACAGCCAACATGGGAATCTTTTTCGTTATTTTCTTCTCGACCATTACTCAACCCTCTTATGCTACAATTAATCTGATACTCGTGTTGTTATTATGCCTAAAACCACTTCACCCTCTCATTCATCCCGAAAATACGTCGACGAGCAAACCTATCGCGCGCTTGTTCGTTTGAGCACAGTCTTCGAGGTTATGGGGCTTGGCATTGCGCTCCTCATCCAAATATTTCTGCCTTCTGCACAACTTGCTCCTCAATATTCTATCCCAGCTGTGGCCTTACTGGCGATAGGGCTGGGCTTTAATGCCTTTGTGTGGCGCGGATGGCACAATAAACGCCCACAAATAGCTTTGCAGATTGCTGTATTGCCACCAATTCTTGCTATCCAGATTGCGGCAGCGGCAAGTGGTGGTATCAATTCTGACTGGTATTATTTATGGCTCATCGCAATTGTCTGTAGTGGTGTTGCCGGCATGGCTGGTGCGGTATTAGCAACGGTTCTAACTTCGATTTTTTGGCTATACAGCTTCGTATTAACGTCAAGTAGTGCAAACCTAGAAGAAAACTTTTTAAAACTTTTTGCTACCATCATTGGGCTGGCGGCGGCTTATTTTATCGGTCTTGGTGTGAATCGTATGATAAAAACCATGCGTGTCGCCGAAAGCCTAACCCGCCAGCTTGATGGGGCTGAGTTGCGTACACAACTCATGATGAGCTCGATTGCTGATGTCATTGTGGCTGTCGATAACGATCGCAAGGTAATCATCTTTAATGAGGCTGCGGAGTCGATCACGGGCTGGGATCAAAACAGTGCGATAGGAGTTGATTATAACCTTATTTTCAAGCTAAAAGATCAGAATGATGCTGAGCTTACCGATAGCTCAGATCCGTTTTTGGCAGTGCTCACAAGCGGCCAGACTATATCTGTTGATAAGTATTATATGCTCAACAAAAGTAACCAAAAAATTTCTTTTTCAATTACTATTGCACCTTCAGTTGACTCAAGAGGACAAACCAGCGGTGCAATTGCTATTTTTCATGACATTTCCGACCAAAAAGCCGTGGCGCGAGAACGTAACGAATTTATTTCTACTGCATCTCATGAAATGCGTACCCCTGTGGCTGCGATTGAAGGCTATCTCTCGATGGCTATGAATTCCTCACTGGCAACAATTGATGAGCGGGCTAAAACCTTTATTGGCAAAGCCCACGACGCCAGTATACACCTCGGAAAACTTTTCCGAGATCTGTTGTCGGTTACAAAAATCGAAGATAACCGCATGATCATTAACCGTCGGCGCTTTAATATTACCGAGCTCATGAACCAAGTAGTTGGCGAAATGGAAATGATTGCAAAAAATAAAAATATCAAAATCCTTACTCATTTTGATAGCGGAGTACTAGGTAGGCAGCTAGTAATTGCCCCTAGTTATGAAGTACATGCCGACCCCGACCGCGTCCGCGAAGTTATATCAAACCTTATCGACAATGCAATTAAATACTCCAAGGAAAATACTACCATCGATGTTACTTTAAAGGCAGATAAGAAAATAGTAACCTTTTCAGTTACCGACATGGGCATTGGTATTACTCCAGAAGACCAAAAGCACTTATTCCAGAAATTTTATCGAGTAAACAACTCGTTTACTCGAGAGGCTGGCGGAACTGGGCTTGGTCTCTACATTGCCCGTAATCTCATCGAACAATTTGGCGGTAAAATTTGGGCTACTTCTCAAGAGGGTAAGGGTAGTACTTTTTCTTTTACACTGCCGCTCGATAATAGCACTGCAACATAACTTGCACCAAGTAGGGTACATCCACTAGA
>CAZHOZ010000088.1:0-4256 GCA_964533895.1 uncultured Candidatus Saccharibacteria bacterium
TCAATATCTTAGTGAAGGGCGCTGCCACTCGTCGTATCGAGAAGTTTCGCGCTCGGCACACAGATATAGACACCAAAAAATAACTAGCACCCAACCCAGAAACTTTTTGTAAGGCGCTCGCTATTTGTTTAGTGCTATAAACCCAGTAGTTGCTTCTTTTTTGCGGCAAACTCTTCTTCGGTGATTATTCCATCGGCTTTGAGCTGACCCAGTTTCTCGAGTTCTACATATGGATCACTACCTGTCTGTGGGGCGGAAGGTTCTGATGCGGCGGTTTGAGTTTCGGATTCGTTTGCCCAGCGAGTTGCTTGCCTGCGGCTAACTCGATTTGATACTGCAGTGGCAGTGCCAGCAACGACTGCCGTGCGCGCCATACCTCGTAGTAGTCCTGGCATTATTTTTCTCCTTTCTGACATATTTCTGCATAGGCTTCGGGGTGAATGCGCCCTTCGGCGAGTAAGACACCTTTGGCATTCAAAATTGCTTGTTTCAAACCCTTTGCCCATAGATGCTCAATGATGAGCAGTCCGGCGGAGCAATTCTCATCGAGTACATCAGCAATCTCTTCGACATCTTCATCGGTAATAAGTTGACCTGCCTCAGTCGGCATGACTTTATCCAGACCCTCGACATTGGCAAGTTCTACCTTAATCACACTGCCATCCTCGGCCTTAGAGATTACTGCCAGGTCAAGTACGGCAATTATCCCCTGCTCCACAGCAGAAGCTAGCTCTGTAACAATTTCACCTTTAAACTTGTTACCCGCAAATCCCACAACCAGGTAGTCAATTGGGCATCTCATACGCTTTCCTTTCTTTAACTTGTTTTAATTATACCTCAGAATATCAAGGACTAATAAAAGCGAATTAATGCGAGTATACTTATAGGCATAATCTATGAAAGGACTTTTAAGATGAGTGATACGAAAAAAAATCCCCAGGTCAGCTTACAAACTGTTTCATTTGGTCGTGGGGTTGCCTATTTTACAAATGGTTTTTTGTATTTTGCTAATACGCTTTTGATATTCCGAGTATTCTTTTTGTTGTTTTCCGCCAATCCGGAAACACCATTTGTCCGTTGGGTTTATAATGTCACAACCGACTTAATGGCGCCATTTCGGGGAATTTTCCCAACCAAGCCAGTAGGTGAAACCGGTTACTTAGATATTTCAGCAATTTTTGCGATTATTTTCTATCTTGTCCTGAGTGCAGCTATTACCAATTTGATGCACTATCTAGACAATAAAAAACATAAGCTCGAAAAAGAGTTGACTGATTACAATGCTCAAGAAGCTAAAAAAGACGCCTAAGCTTAAGTAGCCGACTAGAAGGATTTTGCGCTATACTACGAAGCATAAGCAGTTTTAACTAACAGTGAAACAACATTTGCATCGCCAGTTTCATGGCCTAAAGCTCATCCCGGGGATAGTGTTGGCTGTGATCGCACTGGCGATTATTTCATTGGCTTACGGTATTTATTTAGAGCTGACTAAGCCGGCTAGTGTTGATGAGCCGCTTCCCCTCTCTATCATCGAAGCAGACCTAGCAATTCAAGACCCAGCCGGGCGAGCGCTCGACTATAAAGTTGAACCGATTATGCTTGCTTCCGGAGAAGCTAAACGCTACCTTATTCGTGATAACAACGAATCTTACTTTAATCGCTGCGAATATCCGGTAGCAATTTGGTCGGTTGAGACTCTCGCCGCTGAAGCTATTATGGATGGAACTGACGAAAATTTAAAAGCCCAGCATAAGCAGATCGGCGAACAATGGTACCGAGTATGGCTGGGAACTTACTGGCAGAGTGATTGCGCTGGCGCTACCGATGAGGATGATGCCTACATTGAAGAGCTGCAAACATATATACTTGAAAACCTCAAGGCTCGATAAACCGTCTATATAACAACTTTCTCAATAAAGTATATGCGCTATACTAAGACGTAGTTTTTAAGAGAAAGGAAAATAGCCACAATGATCGAGAATAAATTTCGAGCCGCCCTCAATTATCTGATGCAAAAATTTAGCTTGATTTTGCCAGAAATGCAAGCTCGACCCATACTCATCAGTGGCACGCACCGTGGCGGTACAACTTTTGTTGGCACGATTCTGGCTCAGGCCGGCGAGCTGCGCTATGTTTACGAGCCCCTCTCGCCGTGGTTTGATGACTTGTCGCGCGATACACATTGTCCAACCTGTGGGCTCGATCTGAATACTTGGTATCCCTATATATTTGAAGGCAATGAAAAACCTTATCGCACTCACTTCAAACACTTCAATAACTCCAAGCGTTTGATGGGCAAGCAGGCGTTATATAAAGACCCCTTGAGTCCATTTGCTGCCGAATGGCTGCATGCCACTTACAATGCACAAGTGGTTTTTATTACCCGTAATCCTCTGGCGCTAGTAGCCAGCTGTAAACACGTCGACTGGGGCGTGCCTTTTGACCGGCTCGCCCACCAAGAAGCTTTGCTTGATGATTATTTGCCTCAGTTCAAAAAACAGGCCCAGGAGTATGCCAAAGGTAAGCATTCAAAATTAGAGGAAACCGTTCTACTCTACAATATGGTCTACCAAAAAGCTTATGAGCTCAAACAAAGATATCCTAACTGGATTTTTGTTAAGCACGAGGACATTAGCATTAATCCGGAGCAAGAATTTCGTAAGCTATTCGAAAAGCTTGGATTAGAGCATAGCTTACAGGTTGAAGCCAAAGTTGCTGAGCTGACAAACTCAAAAAATACAGCTGACTCAAGCAAACAGCACATTCATTCCCTGCATCGCAAATCTGAGGAAGTCACAGATCTGTGGAAAAAGCGCCTGACTAAAGAAGAAATTGCTTATGTTAAAAAAGAGTGCAAAAATGTTGCTGCCCTACACGGTTATAAAATATGATTTTTAGTAACTGTGGTCGTGCTCTTTAGAGCTCGCGCTACCCGAAAAGATTTCGGGATTTTTCTCCCCCGATACATCCAGAATCGCCCAAGCACCTTTATTCATGCGTGCCAAAGCGTGATCGACCAAAGTATATTTTCCTGGTACATCAAGCTTAAACTCGACAATCGATGCTCCACCTGGCAGCACGGCTGTGGTTTGAACATTTTGCAGCTTTGCGGACTCTTTGCCGATGGCTGCCTCTGGATATACTGTATCGAATATTTCGCCGATAACATGAAAGCTGGATATCAGATTTACGCCGCCATTGCCAACAAATATACGCACCGTGTCCCCCACCTTTGCCTTCATACGCGGCTTGGTTTCGATGCGTCCATTAAAGGTGATGTATGTCGGATTGCCGTCTAATAATGCCTGGGCGTCAAAAGCCAAGAGACCCTTTCTGCCCAGCCCACCCTGAGTATATAGCTCGCCTTGTACGATATAAAACTCCTTATCCACCGGCGGCAGCCCTCCCTCTGGCTCAACCAAGATCAGTCCATACTGACCGTGTGAGTTATGAACCGATACGTTTGATGTTGCACAGTGGTAGATATATAGACCCGGTGCCAGTGCCTTCCAGCTAAACTCCTTGGTTTCACCAGGCTTGACGTTTGAAACCGTAGATCCCCCACCCGGACCAGTGGTGGCGTGGAAGTCGATGTTGTGATAATGCAAGCTAGTATTGTCGTTGGTGATGCTGACATTGACAGTATCACCAACCCGAACACGCATCATGGGCCCGGGAGCTGTGCCGTTGAACGTCCAATAATTGTTGTAGACCCCCTCGTAAACCTCACCAATCACTTCTTTAGTGGTTAGCTTTAAGTCAACAGTCTTTGGTGCGCGCTTACCGACCGGCTCGCCAACGGCATTTGGATCGGCACCAATGTCTTTAACTTTTTCGAAATCACTACTCTTAGTGAGGAATTCAAACAAGTTATTAAGCGGTAATGACGGTGGATTTTGATCAGCCGTTTGAACATGCATCGTTGGTGGCATTGCAAAATGCAAGGGATATGGATTGCGGCCAAAAAATATCAAGCCTATACCAACTGCAGTAAACAGGACCACGATTGTAAATTTCATCCAGCGCCGTGAGTTTTTTATTTTTGCTTTTTTAGCAATTCTCTTCAGTGTGCCTGACTTCAGAAGTACCGTAACTAAGAGTGTGGTTAATATAACCCAGCCAATTATCTCCATAATGATGTAGAAATACATTTACCCTCCGTTGTCTATTAGGCGTAATAATAGCTATAGGGTTAGTTTAGCATAACTGGTAGCCTGGTCTTTAAAAAATGAGGGTGCTATTTTTGGGCGAAGACT
>CAZHOZ010000089.1:0-1984 GCA_964533895.1 uncultured Candidatus Saccharibacteria bacterium
GTTAGAAGTTGCTACATGATGAGAAGTTTAAGCCCAAAAGTACTAAGGAGAGAAGCTCAAAAGAGATCTCTATCAAGAAATGAATGATGTAATGGTGAAGGTTAATCAAATGAGTTTAGAAAATGGCCAAGAGGATCACCAAGAGTGAAAGGATTCCAGTGAAGATGTAAGCGCCTGAAGAGCTTGAAGTTCCAACAGAGCAAACTAAAGTGGTTGAATTGTAGGTGGTTCCAGAGTTGCAAGTACATGCTTGAGGTGCAGTTGTTCCAGTTGGCATAGTGGCATTGGTGACACAGGTAGAGCAGTTCTTATCTCCGGCTCCAGCGCAGGTGGCACAAGTATTAGCGCAGGCTGTGCATTTCTTAGTTGTGGTTGAATTGTCGTAGAAGTATTTGGCAGAGCAAGTGGTGCAGTTTCCTGAATCTGGGCAAACGTCGCAGTTTGAAATGCAAGCGGCACATCCGAAGGTGGCAGTCTGGTAATATCCGGTTTTGCATGTCATGCAAGTTAATCCAGTTGAGCAATAGAGGCATCCAGTCATGCAGGCTTGGCAAGCTAGAGTGGTAGTGTTCCAGAAGTATCCAGTCTTGCATTGATCGCATTTAGTGGCTGCAGAGCAGGCATCACAGTTGGTGAGGTTAGCTGAGCAAGATGAGCAGTTTCCGTTGTTTACATAATAGCCAGTTACACAAGCGGTACATACTGTTGCTGAAGAGCATGATTTGCAGTTAGAAATAACTGAGCAAATGTTGCAAGTGTTGGCTGTGGCATCATTGTAGTGAGTATAGAGGCAGGTCTGGCAGATTCCCATTTGGAAGGCAGTTCCACAGTTTGTGTCAGAAGCAACAACGCATTTAACACCATCAATGTAGTACTTGTCGAGGCAAACTGAGCACTCAGTGGCAGATTTGCAGGTCTTGCATCCAGTCTGGCAGGTAGTGCATGCGGTCCCAGTCCAATATTCTCCGGCGCTGCAAACACATGAAGCGGCTGCAGTTGTAGCAGCACAGGCAGAGCAGGATGAACCACTTAGGGTGTAGCCTCTAGCGCAGGTGGTGCAGACGGTGTCTGAAGTGCAAGTGGCGCAAGAAGTTGGGCAAGCTTTGCAGGCAGTTGGGCTTGAGGTTAAGTAATAACCAGCTTGGCAAACTGAGCAATCTGCGGCGGTGGTGCAAGTCTTGCATCCAGAAATGCAGCTAGTGCAAGTTAAGTCATTGGCCTTGAAGTAGTTGTCATTGCAGGTGTCGCATCTATCGAGGGATTTAGCAGATTTGCAGTTTGATGGGCCTTCACAATAGTCCTTTCCAAATCTTCCAGCTACACAAGTCAAAGTGTTTTGTCTAGCTCCAGTGATTACAGTTCCATCAATGGCAGTTGGAGCAATAGTGCAGGTGGCAGCTCCATCTCCTGAGCAGGTAGCGCAAGTATTATCGGCCTTCAAGTAATATCCGCTAGAGCAAGTTGAACATACAGCTGAGCTGGTGCAGACATCACATCCGCTTGGGCAATTGGTAGGTGTTCCACTGCTTAACCAGAAAGTGGCCTTGGGAGCTGAACAAGATGAAGAAGTGCAGGTTTTGCATCCAGTGGCACAAGCTGCGCAAGTGTTGCTAGCAGTGAGGTAATATCCATCACCGCAAGTTAGGCAAGTTCCTAAGGCAGTATAGCTTGAGCAAGTAGCACAGTTGTTGGCGGCTGTGCAGGCAACGCATGGCGCATCAATTCTCATATAGCCGGTGGCGCAGGTGGTGCATGAAACTGCATCTGTGCATTGGCCTTGGGCGCAGTTTGAAGTACATAAGGTGCAGCTTGATGAAGAAGCTAAGTAATATCCACCTAAACAGCTGGTGCAAGTTCCTGCTGCTGAACAAGTCTTACAATTTGTAACACCGCAAGCTGTGCAGGTTGGTCCGGTCGCGCTGTAGACATAACCATCAACGCAAGCTGAAGGAGCTGTTGAGGTAGATCCATCTGCGAAGTTTCC
>CAZHOZ010000089.1:1994-4234 GCA_964533895.1 uncultured Candidatus Saccharibacteria bacterium
TAGCCACACAATTGGTTCCTGAAGCCTTCAAATATCCGGTAGCACAAGTGGTGCAAGTACCATAGGCAGCACTACAATCAGCACAGTTAGAGGCTGTGCATGACTCACAAGTGTTTCCTACTGATGTTGTGACTACTTTAACTCCATATCCAGCACTGCACGCAGTTAAAGCGACTGTTCCTCCTACGGCTGCGTTTGTTCCTAGTGTAACAGCTGTGCAATATCCTTCAGATCCTGAGCTTACTGTCCAATAATATCCTTGCTTGCAAGTTAAACAAGTATTCACAGAAGCTGTACAAGTGGCGCAGTTAGTGCCTCCACAGATCGTGCAAGCCGTTGTTCCTGAGTAGCCTTGAATGCATGTAGCACATGTATTCGCTGCGGAAAGAGCTCCACACTTAACATCTGCTGTTCCTATAGCCACACAAGTATTTGGAGTTCCAAAGTTTGCTGCCGTTGTTCCTACAGCGCATTGAGTGCAAACAGCTGCACCGGTACACATGGTGCATCCTGACATTGCTGAACATGCAGCACAAATTGAGGCAGCGGCTGTTGCGGCGGCTGCTGGTAAATAATATCCATCCTTGCATTTTGTTGTGGCAACGGTTGTAGATCCATCATAGGAGTTAGCGTCAGCGTAGCATACAACACCAGCGGTGCTGAGAGTAACTCTTACTTTTCCAGCAGCACAAACTGTACATACAGTAGCAGATGAGCAGGTAGTACAATCACTCAATCCAGAGCATGAAGTGACAGTAGTTCCAGAAAGGAAGTAGCCAGTTGTGACCGTAATACAGTTGGTTCCGTCAGTAGTAGCACATCCAGTGGCCATAGTGCTGCAAGAGGTTCCTGATAAAGTATATCCAGAGACACAGGTGGCGCAAGCACTAGCTGAAGTACAAGTTTTGCATGGAGAAGTACAAGCAACACACAATTGAGTAGAAGAATCATAGTAATAGCCAGAGGCACAGCTAGCTGAATCGCATTTCAGTGGTCCATTTGAAGTGCAAGTGTTGCATCCAGTAGGGCAGGCATTACAATGGGCATAAGTAGTGAGGAAGTAGCCATTTTTGCAAGCAGAACAATCAGTTCTTTTAGTCCCTGTGCAAGTCTTGCATTTAGTAGTGTCGTAGCAGGCAATGCAGGTTCCTGTAGAGTCTGCATAATAGCCGTCATTGCAGGTTTGGCATGAGACTACTCCTGTAGTTGTGCTCATAGTTGGAGTCAAGCAATTGGTAACTATAGCAGCGCAGGCCTTGTGTAAGAAGTAGCCGGCATTACAGGCAGAGCAAGTGTAAACGTTAGTAGTTGAAGCACAGTTGGAGACTTGGTAGGCATTGCAAGTGTGTGAGGAAGACAATAAGTAGGAAGCTGCGCATCCCTTGCATGTAGTCAAAGGATAAACGTAAGCGCAGTTGGTTGGTCCAGCAACGCAGGAAACTACTGAGGTCGAATCAACATATCTATAGTATCCAGCTAAGCAAGAAGTACAAGCTGTAGCTGAAGTAGGGTAAGCACAGTTGTTGATTCCAGTCTTGCAGGAAGTAGAGGTAGCATCATAATAGTATCCAGATGCGCATGAAGCACAAGAGGTGACGGCTGTGCAGCTGTTGCAGTTGCTCATGCAAGCTGTGCAAGTTCCAGTGCTAAGGAAGTATCCTGTCTTGCAAGCTGAGCACCCAGTTGAATCTCCAGTTCTGCAATTAGAGGGAAGAGCAACACAGAGCTTGGCTGCGCTGAGGTAATAGCCATCTAGGCATGTGGTGCAGGAAATGGAGTCTTGGCAAGCTCCACATCCAGTGATACACTTGTCACACAATCCGAAGACATTGCAGAAGAAGGTGGATGCACATTGGGAATTGCTGGTGCACATGTTGTTCAAGTATGTTCCTTTGCAATATCCACCTTCATAGACATTCTTTTCTAAGGTAGGATCTCCACAGTAAGCGTTGGTGGAGCTGCTGTAGATTGGAAACGCGATAGCGTAGTAGCTTAAGAAGAAAAAGAGGATGAGCGCCTTCATCTTTCAAAAATTAAATGGATTTTTCCGGACCACCCATTTATAGTAGGTTATCGTGCAAATTCCGGAAAAAAATCGGTGGAAAAGCTATCAAATTTGAGGGTTCGATTGGCGCTCGATTTTCTCGAAAGCTAACCATAGGTTTAATCTGGGACCTTTACACTAGGGTGGACATTGGGGTCTTCTGCAGGAATATAAAGGGATATCCAAATCCTGTGGT
>CAZHOZ010000090.1:0-4175 GCA_964533895.1 uncultured Candidatus Saccharibacteria bacterium
TTTTCACGCACATCATCGCCCACAATGCAGCTCAACAGAGGTATGCCGGTAATCAAAAAACTGCAACCCAACATCGACCTGGCAAACTCAACAAGCAACAGCTCCTTGCTTTAGTTGATAGTCTTGAGCGGCTCGTAAAGTCACTAAAAATTCCTGCCAAAACCAGTAGCGAGTGGCATAAATATTATGAATTTACCAATTATTCCGATTCAAGTTTTAAGCAAAAGCAACGGTTTGTACGTGAATTTGCAGGTCATATACGACCGGACGTTTTGGTGGATGTGGGCGGTAATGACGGTACATTTGTGCGTGAAGCTCATAAAAATTTACCAGTATTTAGTATTGCAGCGGATATTGACCCGCTTGCTGTGGAAGAAGGGTATGGCAAAATGAAACGTCTTGGTGAGCAGTCGTTTGTACCAGTGCGGATTGATCTTACCAACCCCAGCGCGGGCATTGGCTGGGGTAACGAAGAACGTACTGCTTTCGCGGATCGCATACCCGGCAAAAAGCGATTAATTTTGGCTTTAGCCCTCATTCATCATTTATCAATTTCAAACAATGTGCCGTTCGAGCAAGTAGCGCAATATTTTGTATCACTTGGGGAGTATTTAGTAATTGAGTTTGTACCGAAAGGCGATTCGAAAGTTGATATTCTGCTAGCCAATCGTGATGACGTTTTTTTGGAATACACTCAAAAAGATTTTGAGGCTGCCTTTAGTCAGTGGTATAAAATTCTGAAGACCCAAAAACTTTCAGGCACCAAACGGACACTCTATTTAATGCAGAAGAAGGGCTAATCTAGGGTGGTTAAAAAAAGTATTCGACTCACAGCTACTCAGCTACGTAGGGTTTGGAAGTGGCTAAAGGTTCGTTGGTCGCATCAGTCTCATCTTAGTCATGGTGTTGATATCGCAATACTAATCCTTTTTGCACTCTCACTACCGCTTGATTTTTACATCAGCCAGACCATTCCTACGATCTATCCTACTGAGCTTGTGCCGGTTATACTCTTTCATATTGTTTTTGGGCTGCTACTGTACTTTTTGGTTTGGCTTATTTTACCAAGCCCCACTAGCCGGTTGGTTGCGGCAATTGTGCTGACCTATGTGCTGCTCAAGAACTTTACCGAACGTTATGAGGCGTTTAACCCGACATTGTCATTCCTTTTTCCTGAGGGGCAATTTGCGTTACTAAAAGTAACTCTCAGTATTGCTGTACTCGTGGGTATGGTGTGGGCAGTGGTACTATTTTTACATAAGCGTACCGCTAAGTTTAATCAAAACAATCTCCATGGCGCGGTTCGTTTGTTTATGGTTTTTGTTGGTGGGTGGGTACTTATGCAGACTTTTTATACAGTGGTACGGAGCTGGGACACCATAACATATCAGCAGGATAGTAGCCCAGTAAAAACAGAGCACACGAATGTTCGGCGAGATATTTACTACCTGGTGTATGATCGTTACCCGAGTCAAGAGTCGCTACAAAAGTATTACCAGTTTGATAACTCGCAGTTTATAGAAGCGCTTAAGCACGAAGGATTATTTGTTCGCGAGAATGCTTTCTCTAACTATCAGTACACAGCTCCGTCTATCTCATCGACATTAAGTATGGATTATCACAACCAGCTTCAGAAAGAGCTAAGTGGCGTGGATGCTTATTCGACATTACCGTATGGAAATATACTCAGACAATCGCGGGTGGTTTCAACTCTTAACGAGGCGGGCTACGACACAAACTATATTTCAAGCTGGTGGGAGATTACCCAAAGCCTGAAAAACGCCAAGCCAGCTTACATACCATTTGAAGTGGTAATTTTTGGTAAGTCATATGTTTTATCGGAGTATCAAAAAGCCTTGTTGAATCGATCATTTTTTTTGCAGTATGCACAGAAAGGGCTTTCGGTTGGTGGGAAAACAATATTTCAAATAAATCTGGCAGAGGATGATCGCACGCTATTTTTCAAACAACATGAAGCTATTCGAGACGTGGTATCGCGTAAAGGTGCAAAGCCTAAGTTTCTCTTTGGGCACATTATAAATCCCCACCCACCATATTTATTCTCGCCCGATGGCAACACTGTAGGGTATGACCCTGGCGATAATAATGGCGGCTTACCGCGCCGGGATAAATTAGTTAATCAATTAAAGTATACAAATACACAAATTCTGAATCTAATTCGTGACATTAAGGCGTTAAGTGAAGTGGAGCCAATCATTATTTTGCAGGCTGATGAGGGGCCGTATCCACTTGAGATTCCAGCCGACTGGACTCAAGTCGAGCCGGATGTTGTTCGGCACAAAATGGGTGTTCTGGCAGCTTACAATATGCCAGGAGTTAATGAGTTTGCGAAGGCTCAGCTAAACGCCAATGTAAATAGTTTTCGGTTTGTATTTAATAATTACTTTGGTGCTCGCCTAGATTATCTCCCCGACTGTCAGTACGTATTCAATAAAGGTCGGCCGTTTGTGTATACCGATGTAACAAGTGTTGTGAAGCCCGACACCGTAGTGCAGGGTTGTGGTAAATAATGGCAATTCGACCGAGCTGTGATTTTTGTCGGCAGGAGTTGAATGATTTTGGTGCCTTACTTTTTAGTCCACCTGACAAGAGCTCGAACGTGAAAAAGTTTCATATTTGCAAAGCCTGTTATGCACGGCTTTTAGATAAATATCGGCCAAAGGATACGTGAAGTCGATTGAAGCCATTGATCTGGCACCAAGTAGGCTTAGGCTGTCCTGAACAAAATACGAATAAACCTGTATACTAAAGAGTCTATGAATCAATCACTTGCACTGGAAATAATGCTAGACAGACAAAGCGTCCTGCTCACAGGAGCGGCTGGTTCTGGTAAGACCCATGTCTTAAATAAGTTTATTCAAGCCGTTAAGCGAGAAGGCAGACAGGTTGCCGTTACTGCCACTACAGGCTTAGCTGCAACGCACCTAGGTGGAACCACAATTCATTCATGGAGTGGCATGGGCATACACGATGTTTTGCCACCACGTTTTGTAGATTCGTTGGCTCAATCACGACGCGACACCATTAAGGCTGCTGATGTTTTGGTTATCGACGAGATTTCTATGCTGCATGATTATCGTCTGGATTTAGTCGATGAGATTACCCGCAAAGTGCGTGGCATAGATGAGGCATTTGGTGGCCTGCAAGTAATATTGTGTGGCGATTTCTTTCAGTTGCCGCCAATTAATCGCGAAGGCGAACGTGAGGGTGGATTTGTAGTGCGGGCAAGTTCGTGGCAAGAGTTGAATCCGGTCATTTGTTACTTGGATGAGCAGCATAGGCAAGATGATGATAACTTTATAAATATCTTAAATGCGATGCGTGCTGGTGATGTGCGCCGCCATCATGTTGAGCGGCTTTTAGAGCAGAAAGATGCTGAGTTAGGTTACGGTCAAGAAGTGACGGAGCTACACACTACCAATGTGGATGTTGATACGCTGAATGCTCGCAAGCTAGCCGAGCTCAAAGGTGAATCGCATTATTATGAAATGCAAACTACCGGTAAGGCCAACTATCTCGACACCCTCAAGCGTTCCTGTCTTGCAGTTGAGGGTTTGGAGCTGAAAGAGGGGGCGCTGGTGATGTGTGTTCGTAATAGTCCAGATAAAAAGTATGTTAACGGATCGCTTGGGGTGGTGGTTGGCTTTGAAGATGAAACGGATTATCCGCAAGTTGAGTTGCGTGATGGTCGCAAAATAGTGCTAGAGCCGGCTACGTGGGAGCTAAAAGACGGCGATAAGAAGCGAGCTTCTCTCACGCAGATTCCGTTACGGTTGGCTTGGGCTATTACGGTCCATAAGAGCCAGGGTATGACCCTGGATGCCGCACGGATAGATCTGCGCCGAGCGTTTGTCGAAGGTATGGGCTATGTGGCGCTTTCTCGAGTACGTAGTTTGGGTACACTGAGCTTAACCGGAATCAATACGATGGCGATACGAGTGAGTTCTGATGCGATTTTAATAGACGAAGAATTGAGAGCACGATCGACTGCTGATGTTAAGCGCTTTGAACACTTAAAGTCTAAAGCTGTAAAACGGGCGGTAACTCCACATACAGAGGGGGCAAGCGAGGGAGTACAAAAACCAGCCTCTAGTTGGGGAGAAAGATTGGCAAAAATCCGCGCAGAACACCCCAAGGCGTTTACCCCTTGGAAA
>CAZHOZ010000091.1:0-2365 GCA_964533895.1 uncultured Candidatus Saccharibacteria bacterium
TGGGATCTGCGGTGTACTCGGCGTATTTCGCGGCCCGCATCTCTTCGTCAGGCAGTTCGCGGGAGGGATCGACACCACGCTGGCAAGACTCAACCTTGGGAACCGAAATATCGAACCCAACAACACGGCCGGTCTTGCCAAACTCAATCACCAAGGGCAAACCGACGTAACCCAAACCTACAACTGCTATCGTATTCAATTTACCTAACTCCCTGGCGCCAAGGAAAAGCATAGCGCTACCATGTGAAATCAATTCTGAAGCTTGGACTGCAAAGCCTTTGTGGCGCGAGTTTAGTTGGAAAACGAAAACAGAGGTAAGCTCAGATCCATGGTCCGCTATTGATTTTACTTCCATAAACCGAACACGCGATCTAGTCTAATGCCCGAATCCCTGAAGCCCTTGTTGGTCATCCTTGCTTTGGCGATCACGGTATTTGCTTTTGCCATCCGACCCGCATGCGAGATTGCCATGGTGCGTGCGAATTACCTTCGACGAAGGAACGTGTGGCTTGGGATAACGGCAATTGTCTTTTTCGCCAACAATTTCTGGGTCTTCATCGTGGCCGGTGCTGCGCTTCTGGCCTATGCCGTCCGGAAGGAACATAACCATCTTGCACTGTATTTTTTTGTGTTGTTCGCCGTTCCATTAATACCGAAAGAGATTGGTGGCCTCGGTATCATCAATTTCCTATTTAAGATCGACTATGCCCGCCTGCTTGCCCTCGTCGTTTTGCTACCGGCCCTCAACATCCTGCGTAAGGAAGCTAACCATGCGCCCGTCGGGTACTTGGTTATTGACAAGCTGATATTAGGCTATATAAGCATCCAGTTTCTCCTCATCCTCCATGACGGTTCAATGACTAATGCTATACGGTTGGGAATTTTCTATCCGTTTCTGGGTATTTTTCTGCCTTATTTCGTTGCCTGCCGCTCGCTGCGTACTCTCGAAGGATTTCGCGAGGCAATGATGGCTTATGTGATAGCGGCAATGTTGTTAAGTTCAATCGCATTATTTGAATTTCTGAAGCACTGGTTGCTCTACACACAACTTGAACTATTGCTCGGCGTCGACTGGGCTATCAGCAAGCATCTCGTCAGAGCCGGTAATCTGCGCGCGATTGGAAGTACTGGACAACCCATTGCATTGGGGTTTGCGATCACGGTCGGTATCGGTTTCATGCTTTATTTACGGCCCTTTGTTTCTGGCCGTCCTGCCTGGCTACTCGGTATGGGACTGCTGCTGGCTGGACTATTGGCATCCGTATCTCGTGGACCGTGGCTGGGAGCTGCTTTGCTCCTGCTTGTTTTTCTTGTGACGGGTAAAAATCCAGCCAAACAGTTGTTAAAGGGTGGGGCGATCGGTACTACTCTGTTACTGCTACTTTTGGCATCCGGTCAAAGCGATAAGCTGCAGAATTATCTTCCCTGGGTCGGAAACATCGATCAGAGCACTATTAATTATCGCAGCATGCTGATGGAGAAAGCTGTTGTCTTGATTATTAACAATCCGCTATTCGGTGCCCGGAATTTTCTGGCTGATTCAGCAGAGATGCAGGATCTTGCGATTGGTAGCGGATTCATTGACGTCGTCAATACCTATGTCAGAGTTGCCCTGACGTACGGTTTGACAGGGCTCGTTTTGTTTGTTGGCTGCTTTGCCTCAGTAATCGCTGGCATCATCAACACAATGCGCGGAATTCGCAACAAAGATGAAGAGAGCTATCGCCTGGGACAGATTCTGCTTTCGGTGCTTCTTTCAATCGCATTCATGATTTCGACCGCTAGTAGCATTACCGTTATCCCATGGATTTACTGGTCGATGATCGGCATGGGAGGAGGGTATGTTCTGATGATGAGACGGACACGCCAGCAGGAAATGCGCAGCATGGCAGATGACAGTCTCACACCCCTGACCCAAACAAAATGAGCCAAGAGCTAAATCGGGCTACGCAGGCCTCTCTGAAGTCCCGGGTGCTCCGCTCGGGAGGGTGGTCGCTGGTAGGATTTTTCTTCCGCCACGGGATTCGGCTCGGCAGCAATCTCGTCATGACGCGCCTACTGATCCCTGAAATGTTTGGCGTTATGGCAATTGCTTCACTTGTCCTGGCCGGTCTTGGAATGTTTTCTGATCTGGGCTTGCGTCAGAATGCGGTACAAAGCAGACGTGGCGAGGAAGCGCTGTTTCTCAATACAGTCTGGATAGTCCAGATAGTACGTGGATTTCTACTCTGGTTTATTGCTTGCTTACTCAGTGTGGCTATTGCCTTGGCCAATAGCCACGGTTTCGTGCCGCCAGGAAGCGTTTATTCGTCGGCTGATTTACCCTATGTCATTGCTGTCGCTTCATCTGGAGTGGCGATTTCTG
>CAZHOZ010000091.1:2375-4155 GCA_964533895.1 uncultured Candidatus Saccharibacteria bacterium
ATTTCTGGATTCGAGTCCACAAAAGTTTACGAAGCCAGCAGGCAGCTTTCGCTAAGTCGGCTGACGAAAATCGAAATTTTTGTACAGTTGACTGCATTCCTGTGCATGTTGGCTTGGGTCATCGTCGACCGGACAATATGGGCTTTGGTCGCTGGCAGCATAACTTCATACCTCCTTCGCGCGATACTCACGCACACCCATCTCATAGGAACGAGCAATCGATGGCAATGGGACCAAGCCGCTTTCAAAGAGATTTTGTCTTACGGCAAATGGGTGTTTGCCTCTTCCATTCTTGGCTTCCTTGTCAAAAGCGGTGACCGAATTCTGCTCGGGGCATTAGTTAATACGGCAACTTTAGGCGTGTATGTAATTGCTTACCTGATTTACGAAGCAATAGAACAGCTTTTTTATAGGATACTGGTGGAGGTCTCTTTTCCGGCACTTAGTGAAATCGCGCGTGAGCGGAGAAGTGATCTAAGAAATACTTATTACAAGTTTCACCTGCCGATCGCGTCGCTTGCCTATTTTATCTCCGGCATGCTGATTATCGCAGGGCCGTCCCTAATTGGCGTCCTTTACGATGAACGCTATCGAGATGCCGGATGGATGTTAAGTTTATTGGCTGTTTCAATCATAAGCATTCCTTTTCGGCTTTCTGAACAGTCTTTCATGGCCCTGGGGATGCCTAAACTATTGTCAAATATAACTACTCTGCGCCTTATCGCCATTTATACGTTCGTACCATTTGGCTTCTATACTCTGGGTCTGGAAGGCGCCATTTGGGGCGTTGCCCTTAGTCATTTTTCACGATGGCCATTGATAATCCACTATGGCAATAAACTGAACCTGTTCGATCTGCGAAGAGAACTCGTTGTTCTGCCGTTTATTCCTGCTGGTGCAATGGTAGGCTACTTTTTTAAACTGATTGTCGAAAAATTTGCGTGAAACTCCCTGAGAACGTCGCGATTATAGGTACCGGTTTTTCTGGCAGAGAGTGCTTGCCCGTAACTTCATGAGGCTCATTCTGGTAAGGCACGGGGAAATCGATGCAAATGTACGCAAGGTTTATGCTGGCAGGAGTGATGACCCGCTTAACGAGACAGGACGATCACAAGCTTTGGCTGCAGCACAAGAACTTTGCGGCAGGAATATCAGGGCGCTTTACTGCAGCCCTTTGCGCCGGACGACGGAAACAGCGACCATCATTGGCCGGCATATTTCCTGTACGCCGAAAGCTGTAGAACCCTTTAATGAATTGCTCATGGGGCCGTGGGAAGGGCTAAGCGAGGCTGAAGTCGCCGAGCGCTATCCTAATGAATTTGCGATCTGGTCTGTTCGCCCGGCCGAACTTCGCATCCCGGGCCGCGAAACTCTGCTGGAGCTTCAGCAAAGAGTGCTCGCTGGGGTGCAGGAAATTCAGCACGAGTTATCCGACACGTCTTGCATAGGTGTTGTAACCCATGTTGCAGTAATCCGTGTGCTCTTGTTATGGGCCGAAGGCAGGAATCTAAATGACTACAAGCAAGTGTGTGTGCCAAACGCCACTCCGATAGAAATCAAATTACCGCCATTCGCAATTTACGGTAAGCAGCGCTTGCCAGATTGATTTGCATCATCAGATAATCATGCAGGAATACATTCAGTACAGTCTATCGGTTGTCGTTGTCAATTTCCGAACGCCGGCATTCGTTGCGGACTGTCTGGCCACACTCCTTCCGGAATTGAAGGGTCTGAACGCCATAGTGATCGTGGTGGATAACCATTCCGCAGACGGCTCGGC
>CAZHOZ010000092.1:0-4151 GCA_964533895.1 uncultured Candidatus Saccharibacteria bacterium
ATCAGTCACGACGAGCTCCAAGACGGCATCGCCTAAAAATTCCATGCGCT
Source organism: uncultured Candidatus Saccharibacteria bacterium (assembly GCA_964533895.1). Classification (GTDB taxonomy): domain Bacteria; phylum Patescibacteriota; class Saccharimonadia; order CAILAD01. The sequence continues at coordinate 51 of CAZHOZ010000092.1, forward strand.
CGTTGTGATTTATCTGATGCTTTTTGTGCTCGTTTAAGTAGCTTCGGTGTGTGAAGGCCTCTCTATAGAGCTCCTCATTCACAAAGCTTATGTCTAAAATTTTCTCAATCGCGTCTTTTTCACGTAAAACGATACTCATACCAATTGCTGTTCCTTAATTATATCAACAGAACGGGCCATCAGATTTTTTAAATCTTTATATTCCAAAATTTGCTGGGCTTTCGCAGCTGGGAACCAACGCGCGCCAACAATACCCTCACTCTCTTCGACTACCACCGGCTCGTCGGGATCTAAGGCTTCAATGAGGTAAATAAACGTAGTCATAAAAATGAGGCGCCCTTCAAATCGATAGAAAAAGTGGACTTTATCAAGTTTTTCGACAATCCGTGTGTTTTTAAGACCAGTTTCTTCGCCAATTTCGCGCAAGGCGGTTTGCTCGAGTGTCTCACCCGCTTCCACGTGACCTTTTGGCACACTCCAGCGCCCTTTTAGATCTTCAATTAACAAAAACTCCATACTTTTTTTATTCTTGCGAAACACCACACCGCCAGCCGAGTACTCGCGTACTGCCCGTGCTGGTTTGCGGGTATTGATTTGGTTGCGATTTCGGCTCGTCTGCTGGCGCGCGGTCTTATTCCGCGTCGGTCGTTGGGTTGATTTCGCTTGTGCCGTCATCTGCTGAGTCAGTGTTGCCTGATTGGTCTGATTGGCCTGACTCATCGACTGCTGCACGTTCTGCTTTTTTGCCCGACGCCGACCGTTGTGAAGACGCTTTTTTACCTTGATGGGCTTCGCGTTCTCGTTGGAGTTTGTGATCTTCGGTTGGGTCATAAAATTCACTTTGTCGATAGATAGTACCAAGCACGCCATTTATGAATCGGCTGGAGTTTTCTCCTCCAAAACTTTTGGCCAGCTCCACTGCTTCGTTTATAACAACTTTTGGTGGAACTTCGCGCTTGATCATAAGCTCGTAAATGGCGAGACGCAGAATGGTTAAATCCATTTTTGCAATCTGATCAATCGGCCATTCTGGTGCTGCCGGTGCAATCATCGCATCCGCATCATCGCGGTGCTTCATAGTACCTGTAGCTATGTCTCGCACAAATTCGTCGTCACCAAGTGAGTCTTTATACACCGCAATATTGCGGTTCAAGATTTCATCCACATCAGATGTAAGACCTTCTATTCCTGAACGCATGCGGAACTCATATTCATACAAAGTTTGCAGTGCTACAACGCGGGCGAGATGGCGGTTAGAAGACATGGTGCGATTGGCTTACCTTTTTATAGAGCTTATGTATTAGTTTAACGTTTTCCAGCCAGTCTGGCGACCCCTTTTTGGGCGGCACGTGCGTAGCGGCGCGGAATTACCATGCCACTGGTCGGCTCGGTTACCAGTTGCTCTCCCTTGAGGGCATCGTGGCTACGGCGCTGACCTTTTGCGGCTTTAGAAGTACGCTTCTTTGGTACTGCCATATTTCGATCTTTCTCCTGTAATTTTAAAGATATTTTCACACGTAAAGTGGCAAGTGAAGACAACAACACAGCCAGTTTTAGGATTCTAAAAGTACGAATACTCCGAATGCTTATTAACGCATGTTCGAAGGTAATTGTAACAGATTAGAGGCAATTTGGCAATAAAAACGCCAGATAAAGCCCCTGCACCTCAATAAATACCCGCCAATCCTATTGACAATCTAAAACCATAACGCTAAGATTAGGCTCCCAGATAGCAACCCGGCTACTGGCTCGCCAAAATGGCGGTATCCCCTTGGGGGTTAGACATGCGTACCAACACAATATTCAGAAAACGAATCCTCGTGACTCTAATCGTACTGGTAAGCCTGATCGGCGGATCGCTCATCTCAACTCAACCGGTCTCGGCTGGCGGTGGCGGCAGGCCCATCTCGCGAACCAACAGCTGGGCGCCCAACTACTACGCCCCCGGGGCGTACATCCACCACTGGTCGGCGCCCAACACCAAGCTGTACATGCGGTGCTGGTTCGACCACAAAGGAAAGCGCTGGTTCTGGATCCAGATCTTCGACAACGGCGGCTACTACTACATGCCGTCAAACTACGTCAAGAACCAAGTGTGGACTCCACACTGCTGATATCCTCACCCTCGGGCAACACAAGTTGTCCGAGGTGTTTTTGTATATTACCAGAATTCAATAAAAACGCCCCCACGTACTGTGGGGGCTTGGTGTTCACCGGTCAACTATCAGCTGACGAGCAAGCGGACTCGTGAGATGAACTCTCGATGCTTCTTGACTTCCTCGGAGTACGGCGAGGGAACCACAGCACGATTGATATCGCCAAGCATACCGGCGATCCGCTCATCGCTGAAGTCCAAATACCGCCCGAGCTCGAGTTTGTAATCTATCCTACGAGGAAAGATGCTCTCGGGAAGGAGGCGCGTGAGGATCAGGGCTCGAACCGGAAGGAACTTCCAATCACGCTGACTGAGCGACATCCCATCGGGCAGGAACTGCAAATCGTACGCACCCAACTGTTCCTCGATGATGTCAAGGCTCTTCTTCGCAATGCCGACGATGTAGCCGATCTCACGACGCGACATCCAGGCCAGCTGATTGAGGGTGGTAAATCCGTAGCGACCGAGCTCGGCGTAGATACGCCCGTTAACCGCCGACGAGAGCGGCATCGGATTATCGTTGATGCGAGGCTTCGATGTGAAGGACTGTGTGGCGTCTACCGCCACGCAGTCCTTCTCTTGCGACATGAAGCACTCCACTTCCACGCCCGGAACCGAGCGCAGATTCTCTAGCAGAGCCTCCAAATGCGGATCGAACTGGCGTACCAGCTCGGAACCTCGGACGTCATCGCCCGAGATGCGAATACTGACGAGGAAAGACATATGCTTCCTTAGTAAGGTTCGGGGTGCGAGCCCTTTGCTCACACATGGCTTTGAGATTAGCACAGCTTTGTACTTTTCCCAATCAGAACAAATAAAATTTACTTACTTTGATTGAAATCTGTAAAGAAGTTGCCCCTCCAAAAACCAAAGTTTTTGGAGGGAAGAGAAGGACAGCGTGTCCCTTTGTGCCCCACGCTCTAAACCCCAGGGGGTTTAGAGCGAAGAGGAGGACAGCGCGCCAGGGTCTTAGTAGAGGTTCGCCCTACGGCGAAACTCTACCGACCCTTCTAGCGCTGTCCGACGTGGAGCCGGGGGGAATCGAACCCCCGTCCATAAGGTAAATTCCTACCTTGCTACGACTATTCCCAAGATTTTGCGTGTAACGCTCACGCCTGGCTAACTGGGTTGCCAGCCGACAGAACTGCCGAATTCGTCACGTCTTTTCGTGATGTCAATCACTCTTTCGTGATCGTCAGTCGTCTGTTCCGACCGTCATTCTCCGCTTCTGTTGCCAAGCTGCGGTGAATTGGCTCCGTCCTTCTCGCCTTAAGCGAATGACAATAATCGGGCTTATCAGGCGGCGATTATTTTGGGTGCCCCGTTTTACGAGTCTGAGCAACTCGAGTCGCAATAGTAAGTCTTTATCCCCCTGTCGAAACCGATCGGCCCCGATGAAAAGACTACACGCGAGCGAACCCACGGCAGCCGATGATGTGGCCCTTCTCGTCACGCACGGCGGCGTCGACAATCAGGATGTCTTCAGTGCGCCCCTGGACCTTGAGAGCCTGAGCGGTGATGAGGCTCACCACAAAGAACGTATTCTCGGCGGGGTCGGGCACGCCCGTCACCTCGCCAAAATAACTCTGGGTCACCGGAGCGCTGTGGTGGCACTCGGTGACGAGGTCAAGCACCAGCTCGCGCGTCTGCTCGACACGAGCGGGCGTCTCAGCCGATTCGAAAGTCACCACACAGCCGTCCTCAGCCATGAGATTGAGGGGGTGCGGCGTCAAGTTGACGATCTTGACGTTCATGATCGGTTCCAGCATTTTTATGTCTTTCGGCTCGGGGAATCGAGTAAGTCGATTCCAGGATTATTCTGAAGGTACTGGGAATTTCCCAGCCACAATATTCGAAGTTTTACTCGAATACTCTGGTTGGGACCCTCCTGAGTCCCGTGAATGGGACCCAGAAGGGCTCGACTCGGCCCATCCGCCACATGCGCT
>CAZHOZ010000093.1:0-348 GCA_964533895.1 uncultured Candidatus Saccharibacteria bacterium
CGTCGTTTGCGTGCCTCAAAACTGGCTGGTAATAAAACTGTACCGGTAATTTTACGTAGTTTTGATGAGCAGCAACAGCTTGAAGTGGCGGTAATTGAAAATATTCAGCGAGCTGAGCTTTCACCCCTCGAACTTGCGGTGGCTTACCAGAAACTGATCGATCAGTTTAATCTAACAACTGAGGCAATTTCCAAGCGGGTTGGTAAAGCCGCGCCAACAGTGCGCAATATTCTCAGGCTTCTTAAGCTGCCATATGAGGCAAAGAAGGCCTTACAAGATGGGCAGATAGTTGAAGGGCAGGCTCGTTCAATCCTAACGATTGAAGACCCTAAAGAACAGCTCAAGATG
>CAZHOZ010000093.1:358-3688 GCA_964533895.1 uncultured Candidatus Saccharibacteria bacterium
ACTGAAGAGATTGCTCGCAATTGGAAACAGGATAAAGAACTTGTTTCCAAGCGAGTTGAAAAAAAGATCTCTGACTATCAGTCTGTTATCAGTGGGATTGGAAAGCAGCTTGGAACTAAGGTGGAAGTTTTAAATAACGCCCAGGGTGGTCGGATTGTAATTCGTTTTTTCTCGCAAGAAGAGCTGGCTAGAATTTATGAAGAAATTACTGGCGAAACGTTGGTTTAAGTCGTTAATTACATTTACAGATTGTACTGTGGCTGAGCGATTTGCCCAAATTCGTATACCGGAAGTAGTCGCAGGGCAGTTGTGCCGATTACTTTACTCATTGGTATGGGCCCAAAATAACGAGAGTCTTGGCTAGCTTGGGGGTGACGATTGTCTCCCAAAACAAATACTTCACCCTCTCCAACTGTCACATCAACTTCACCCTCCAGCGCTACCCCGCCAATGTAGTCTTCATTGAGTGCCATACCGGTTGGGTTGGCATTATTAAAAATTGTGACCGTGCCATTTTTTATCAAGACACGCTCGCCAGGCAAACCAATTGCCCGCTTAATAAAGTAAACATCTGTGGGAAAATTTGGGGGGTTAAAGATTACAACATTGCCTCGTTGTAAGTCGAGCTTTGAAGTCTGGCCGGTTAGTTTTTTCCAGCTCACATCAAACTTCGAAACAATCAGATAGTTACCATTTTGGAAGGTTGGCTCCATTGACTGGCCATCGACATACCAGGCTTGAAAGATAAAGTTGTGGACAATCAAAACAAGTCCTGCGGGTATCAACACCCAGGATACAAGAAAGCTAATGGCACGTCGCCACAGGGGCTTTTCTGTATCGCCCTCTGTAGTGTCATCTGCAATATCGTTACTGGAATCAGTTTCTTCGGCTGGCGGAACATCGGGCTGAGTTGCTGCTGGCGGGCTAGCTACTGGTACTTGGTTGGATGGTGGGATAATTGTAGCTTGCGGTGTACTTTCCACTCCTTGAGATAAGGGAGTGGGCTTGGAAAGTTGGCTGACCGGTATCTGATTCGGCTTGAAAGCAGTCGGATTATTCGCATCTATATCTGGATTAGATGGTGGCTGCCCATCATTTTGGTTTGGAGTAGTCATACATATCCAGTATAACTGAGTCTGCTTGTTCCTGCACCGTCCTTTTCGAATATGCCTCAACTCCTATATACTATCCTTATGCTATTTAAGAAACGCTCTGAAAATTCAGATAAATATCCAGCAGCTCAGAGCGGTTCGTATATAACGTTTCGTAGGCGCAGATTCTCAAAGCATTCCAAAATTATAGCCGGAGTCTTTATTTTTGCTGTCTTAGTTGTGCCGGCGGTTTTGCTAGCAAAGAGCCTATATGCCTATAAGTCAGTCGTGCAGCCTCATGCTGGTGTTTCGAGCCAGGTACTTACAAAAAACGACAATGAATTTGATTCTAAAACCGAGGCTGCAGGGCGGGTCAATATCTTGCTTTTAGGAGTGGGTGATGCCGGACATGCTGGTTCGACTCTGGCTGACACTATGATTGTGGCTAGTGTAGATCCTCAAACCAAAGACGTCGCCATGCTGTCGTTACCACGCGATTTGTACGTCCCTATTCCAGGAAATAGTAAAAACAAGATCAATGCTGCGCATGCCTTTGGCGAGCTGCAAAAATCAGGAGAAGGACCCAATTTGGCAAAAGAAGTGGTGGGCAATGTGCTGGATGTGCCCATCCATAATTATGTGCGTGTGGATTTTACTGGTTTTAAGAGAGCTATTGAAGTATTGGGTGGTGTTTCAATCGACGTAGCAAAACCGCTGTCGGATTCTGAGTACCCGTGTGAGAAAGATGAGCGTAGGGCTTGCGGCTTCTCTATAAGGGCTGGCTCACAGTCGATGAACGGGACGACGGCTTTAAAATACGCCCGTTGTCGCAAAGGTAATTGCGGTAATGATTTTGGACGGGCGGCTCGTCAACAAGAGGTATTATTGGCGATGCGTGAAAAGGCCTTGCAGCTCTCCACCCTGACTAATCCTGCTAAATTAGCTGGCATGATCGATACAATTGGCTCGCATGTGCGCACCGATTTAAGTACTGATGAGTTGGCTCGACTGGCTGAGATATTAAAGGATATTAAGCCAGATTCGGTGCGTTCTAAGGTTGTCGATGGAGAGGAAGAAAAGCTGGTTCAGACTGCCAATATGGCTGGAGCTAGTGTGGTAGTTCCAGTGGATGGCGATGGCAAGTTTGATCGGCTGCGAGATTTTGCACATAGCCTCTTTTATGATCGTCACATTGTTGAAGAAAACATTCCAGTAACAATTATAAATGCTTCGAAAAAAGCCAAGCTTGCCACAACAATCGCTGAGCGCTTGAAGGGATATCGGTATACCATTGTAGAAGTAAAAAATACTCAAGCCCAAGAACAGTCTGAATTACTTGATGGTACGGGTGGTAAAGCTAAGTATACGCGGCGTTACTTAGAGGCGCGGTTTGGCTTGACGGGCAAAGAAGATGTCTCGCAAGGTAGTGGTATAACCTTGGTGATCGGTAACGATAATAATACTAAAACTGGGGAGCGGTAGTTTGGCACGCAGGGGGAAACTTTTAACACCATCACAGCGTATTCTTATTACTCATATAGTGGGGTTATCAATCGCGTTGGTGCTGTCGATGCTGGGAGGTTTGTGGGCCTGGCTTGCTGCTGTGGCGGTAGTGGTAGTAACGATGAGTACCGTATCCCGGCTTTTAGTGCAGCGTTCGGCGCGGATTATTATTACTCGCTCGTTGGAGTCAGTTTTGCTCGTACTGTTTGGGCAGCTATATCTTGGGCTTTTGCAGCAAGTGTATGAAGTGCCTCTTTGGCAGCAGGCAATTCTACTTATTACACTATTTTTCCTGCAAGTTCGTTTTTTGCTGGTACAGTTTAGGACTCAAGCAGTACATATACAAACCGGCTTTACCGCTCTGTTGCTACTACTCATGAATACAACCTGGATGTTGGTACTTAATCAGGATGCCAGCACAGGATTTCTGACAATTATACTTGCCTGGGTGGTAAACTATATCGCGGTGCACTACTGGTTGGAGCGGGTGGGGTATCATAATTCATTTTTGGCGGCAGTGTGGTCATTGATTGCTATTGAGATGTTGCTGATTGCAAATTCGACCCTGGTTTTTTATACGCTTCCTTCAACTCTTTTGGTGGTCTCGCGCACAGCACTATTCTTGGCCGTGATTGCCTACGCGTGGGGCAGTATGCTTTCTTTGCATTCGCAGCGCAAACTTTCCAAAAAACTTGTCTTTGAATATGGTATGATATGTGCGTTTTTACTGATTGTG
>CAZHOZ010000093.1:3698-4108 GCA_964533895.1 uncultured Candidatus Saccharibacteria bacterium
TAGTATAAAACTTTAAGCCAGCTCTCAGTTTGCGGTGGCATATTTAGATACGGAGGCGTGTATGCAAGAAGAATCAAAACCAGTCAAAAAAGAAAAAATGAGTAATGTGGGCAGTGTTTCATCCTCGCCGCCAATCAATATAGGGGCGGCCAAAAAGCCCGTGGCTAAGTCGGGTGGTGGACCAGGCTGGGCATTAACCGTACTCCTGGCGTTTATTGCCGGCGTCTTGGGGGCGGCGCTGTTTACGCGCTTTATGCCTACAAGCCAGCAAAGTGCTGTGGAGCAGTCCAAGCAAGTTACGTTGCAGGAGAATTCAGCCACAATCGATTTGGTGAAAAAGGTTGGGCCAAGTGTTGTGTCTATTACTACCTCAACGACTGTACAGAGTTTTTTTGGAGCCCAAGAGCAAG
>CAZHOZ010000094.1:0-4106 GCA_964533895.1 uncultured Candidatus Saccharibacteria bacterium
GAAGTGAAAAGCTCTATGGCGATAAGCCAGCATTTCACCTACCTGAAGGATCAAAAAACAATACAGTTACTTATAAACAATTTGCCAAGGATATCGATGCGCTCGGCACCGCACTTCTACATGCAAAAAAGAAAGATAAACGCATAGGTATTATGGGCAAGAACTCCTACGAGTGGGGAGTTGCCTACCTTGCAACTATGAATGGTGTGGGTATTGCCGTCTCGCTTGACAAAGAATTAACCACTCAGGAACTCCGTGACTCAATCGAGCGAGTGAAGATCGATACTATTTTTTACTCAGAGGATGTTGCCGAAAAAGTCGCAGCCACAAAAAAGCAGGGTATCGTCAAGTCATACGTCTCGATGTCGCCAGTTACAAAAAACGCAACCATATATCAGCTTATCGACGAAGGGCGACAATTATTAAGTAGCGGTAACCGTGATTATCGGCGCATAAGCCTTGATCCTGATGCTATGGCGGCTTTGCTCTTCACGTCTGGGACGACCTCACGCTCAAAAATAGTAATGCTCTCTCATCGCAATATAACCTCTGATCTCATAAACGGAGTTGCTCCATTCGATTTGAGCACGGATGATAAGTTTTTGTCTATCTTGCCAATGCATCATATGTTCGAATGTACTGCCGGTTTCCTGGCGCCCCTGTATTCGGGCTGTTCAATTTACTTCAGTCAAGGTATCAGGCACATTGGGCAAGAGTTCAAGGAGCAAAAACCAACGGTTATTGTTTGCGTACCGAGGGTTATCGATGCACTTTCTATCAAAATTTGGAAAGGTATCCGCGAGCAAAAGAAAGAACAAACTGTTCGCCGAGTAATGCGCGCAACAGACTGGCTAGATCATTCTGGCATACATCTGAAGCGAAAGCTATTTACCAAAATTCATGACGAGCTCGGTGGTAATATCAGATTTTTCTTAAGTGGTGCTGCCGGCATAAACCAGAAAACTGCAGAAGATATGACAAAACTTGGCTTTACGATATTCCAAGGCTATGGCCTAACTGAATGCTCACCAGCAATTGCAATATCATACAAAGACAATAACGACGTAGATTCAGTGGGCCCACCACTCGCCGAAACAGAAGTGTTGATTCATAAGCCCGACAAAGATGGAAACGGAGAAATTCTCGTAAAGGGCCCTCAGGTAATGCTCGGATACTACCGCGACGCAGCGGCAACTAAGCGTTCATTTTATAAAGGCTATTTCCGAACCGGTGACATTGGCCATATCAAGCAGAATGGCAATTTAAAAATTATTGGACGCCTCAAGAATGTAATCGTTACGAGCGGTGGCAAGAAAATATATCCCGAGGAATTGGAGTCTTTATTATTGCAATGCTCGGCTATTAAGGATGTTGTCGTCCATGGCGTAGAACACAATCATGGTATGCAAATCTGTGCATCAATAGACCTTGCAGAGAATGAAAGCTCTGCACAGAAACGCCAATTAGAAAAGACGGCAAGATCTCATATCAAGGCTGTTAATGATAATCTCGCAATATATGAACAGATACACACCATTAAGATCCGAGATACGGATTTCGTAAGAACATCGACGCTCAAAGTAAAACGGCACCTGCTAGATGTTGCCAGTTAATAGCAATTTATAATAACTACTCCTGTTCGATATATAATCTTTGATATGTCTATACTCCGCACCCTCAGCTATGGTAACTTCGCAAAACTGTGGGCTGCACAAATTATTGCCCTTATTGCGTCATACCTGTTAAATTTCGCATTGATTCTCACGGTCTACTCTTTAACCGAGCATACTCGATATAGCACATTGTCGGTTAGCCTGGTAATCCTCGCTTTCACCGTCCCGGCTTTCTTTGCCTCTCCTATGGCCGGTGCGTATGTTGATTACTGGAATAGAAAACGAGTTATGGTTTGGGTGAATGTTCTTCGAACCCTTCTGGTGCTTTGCCTCATACCCGTATTAGACAACATAGTATTGATCTTACTTCTTACTCTTTTTATCTCAGTAATCACGCAATTTTTTATACCGGCGGAAGCTGCAACTATTCCTCGGTTAGTTCCCAAGAAATATCTGTTACCGGCAAACTCTCTTTTCGTAACTAGCATCTATGTAACATTTATACTTGGATACCTCGCCACAGGGCCAACCATCTCAATCTTTGGTAGTAATGGACCATTCCTGGCCACAGCAGTAATGTTCTTGGCAGCAACAGCACTTGTTGCTTGGCTACCAAAGCAACCCACACACATCCGAACCCGAAAACTTCCATCTATCAACCCCCTAATTCAGTTAAAGATAAACTGGAAACTCGTTCGTGAAGTACCTGGTCGCTATTTTTCGGTTATGCAGATTGGGCTTTCGCAAGGCCTTATGTACATTCTCATAACATTGGTGCCAGCCTTGTCTGCCTCGTTGTTGGGCGGTAAGCTGGAAAGTAATAGTTATCTTCTTATTATCCCTGTTGGAATAGGAATGTCTTTGGGCATAGTGATCGTAAATCTATTACCAAAGGGTGTAAATCTAGCAAAAGTGATCATTAGCTGCCTTATCTCTGCGAGTCTATTGCTTATAGTTTTCGGAATTTTAGTACGGTTAATGCAAGGCCATCTAGTAAGCCATCTAGGCATAAGTATAGTAGCGACAGTTGTATGCTTATTCGGGATCTTAAATGCAATGATAGCAACACTTGCACAGACTCTGTTACAGTACAATACCGATGATACTAATCGTGGTCGAGTTTTCGGATCCTTGCAAATGCTAATCAACTTTGGTGCAGCACTACCGATTTTTATAGCTGGACTACTGACCGATGTTCTGAGTGTAGGGTGGTCATTACTGATAATTGGATTTGTACTATTCATATATTCTGCAAGTGTTGCGTCTAGATGGCGGAGCTACTCATAAAATTCAAGTATCGATTCTCTGATCTGTAACTTTGTTTCAATCCCTATAGCCAATGCTGTTTTTTCAGCCTCGGTACCATTTGTCAGTACGTATCGAGCATATTCTATGAATGGATCATCAAGTTGCTGTTCGATCTTGTAATGTGTGAATAATGTCCTGGTAACATACATATGTTTGTCAACTTTGGCTCGTAATTTATCCGATATTTTGATCTGTTCATGATGTTGCTCGATAAAGCCTTGAAGTAATATGCACAAGTTGTCTTCGTTGACATATTTTTCATTACAATTTGGATCTCTTCTGCGTGTGCAGTTGTAATAGATAAATCTCTTAATCTCACCACTTTTTAAGGTTTTGTACTTATCTTGTGCCGTAATATCGGCACCACAGCGGCCACACTTTAGCAGGCCGCGGAAGGCAAATGTCTTAGAACCCCATACCCCTTTATAAACGCCACGTGACATCTGCACCTGATCATACAGCTCTTTGGATATCAGTGGCTTATGTGCTCCTGTGTACCAGGGCGCGTCAGGAGCCTCGGGGTATTGAAACTTCCCGTAGTAGAAGGGCGTGGTCAGTATCACCAATATTTGACTCAAGCTTACGGATTTTCCAGCTCGGCTTGTGAATCCCTGTTCATCAAGCCACGCTTTTAACCTTCTTCCGCTATATCCTTCGTGAGCAGCTTTTCTGAACATTTCAGCAATAATCGGAGCTCGATCTGGATCCGGAATTATATCTTTCACTCCACCGAAAGCGCGATTCATATAGCCAAGCGGAGCAACGCCCGGTCGCCAGCCCATTTCACATTTAGTTTTTATCCCACGCTTTACGTTAATACTTTTGTTATCGTTCTCTAGTTTTGCCTGCGAACACAGAATCATGAGCAAGAATTTCTCATTTGGATTATTGGTAAACGTCTGTGAGTAGGTGCGAATATGCAGTAGTTTCTTTTGATCCATAAGATCTACAACTGCCCCTAAGTCACCAGCATTTCTACTTAACCTGTCAGGTGCCCATGTGAGAATTGCGTTGTATTCTTCGTTCTCCAATCCAGCGAGCAGCTTGTTATAGACAGCCATCTCGCGTTCGCCCTGATAGACCTTCACCGTCACCGTCGTCTGGTTGTCCGCGGCCGTGGAGAAGATTTCGCTCTTCTTCACCGGGATCGTCGTGTTGCGCTCGATCAGCTTGGTCATCACGCCG
>CAZHOZ010000095.1:0-4105 GCA_964533895.1 uncultured Candidatus Saccharibacteria bacterium
ATAGGTAGTGGTCCGGCTCTGTCAGGATGTTTCCGTCTTTGTCTGTCTTCCACATGTAGTTCTGGTAGGCTCGGCGTACATTGTGGCTTCGCTTGGTCACACTTATCTGTTGAGCCTGTACATAGTTAATGCGCCGGTTGCGTGAGCCCTGTCCCTTCATGCTCCCCACGATCGGGATGCCGTACTCTGCGAGCTCATCGATGCTCTTTGGTTCGGCTGCATCGGCACAGACTAGCACGCCGGGGTCTGGTTGGTTGAGGATGATGTCGGCAATTTGCCGGTTCTTCATGCCTACCCGGTGGAGGAGTTCGTCCACAATGTATCCACCGTTATAGCTGTATATATCCACAAGTGATGCTGGGTCTTGTGAGAACCCGAAGTCGAGCCCTCTGCGCTCCAGCCGGGCTTCGTGTGGTAGGTCGACATCGAGCTTCCAGCCGGTGTATATCTTTCCCTCTACCTCTCCGAGCTGGCCTTCACCATACACGGTCCACCAGGACTTGTTAGCCCGGCGTGATTCGATTGACTCCACGATGTTCTTGTCGAGCCCTTCATTGTCCTTGTAGGTCAGAATGAGGAAGTCTACATTCGGTTGGCCCTTCAGGTCGGTGTAGAACCAGAACTCATTCGTTGGGTTCCAGTCTAGCCAGATGGTGTCTTTGGTACGGACTTCCAGCTGTTCGAAGGTTTCTTTCGGTATATTGTTCGCTTCGTTGATGAAGAGCCTGTCACGCCTTGGTCCACGCACCTTGTGGGGCATGTCTAGTGAGAAGAACTCTATCTTTGAGCCGGTTTCGAATGTATAGGTGAAGTCTGAGCGGTTCCACGACTTGTCTTTGAAGTACCCGGTGTCCTGCATGATGTTTAGGAAGTCACGCATGGCTCCACGCTTCAGGTGGGGTACGCTCTCCGATGTAATGCTGGTCAGGGTTGAGATGGTATCCCTTTGTGCTTCGTTAATCAACAGTTGTAGGATGGAAACAGTCTTAGATGCTGATGTACCACCGGCAATGCCTCGGATGCGCCGCTTGAGGGCTGCAAGCTTGTAGAGAGCGGTGGTTTGAATGAATGTTGCCACTAGTCATCCTCTGGTATCAATGGTTCATCATAAGCTTCTTCGCCGATCTTCTTCTCTTCTTTGGCTTTCTCAGCCAGCTCTTGAGTAGGTGGCAGAATGGGACTTGGTAGCTTCTCTCCATCGCTGGTGTGGTCAATTGACTGCTGTGGCTTACCTTCCCATCGATCCATGATTTCACGGAACGCTGCGAGGTCACCCTTGCGTGCTTTGGCTAGCTGTTGGATGTAGAGTATCTCGGCTACTGTCAGTTTCTCTTGTGCTCCGGTAATTGGGTTTTGTACATCCTGCTTTATACCCATGAATCGCTTCAGGATAGTCTTCGAGCTGAGTGTGCCCTTTGGTTTGCCGTTGGGGTTACCGCTTTTTCCCTTTTTGAACTGTTTGTCCTTTGGGGGTTTCTTGTATCCTACCTCAGACATCGCTGTTAATTCCCTGAATAGATGGTGTAATAGTCTCCCATTCGTCCTCATTGCCTATGAGCTTGGCATATCGCTTGCGGATAACATCGCAGTATTTAGGATCAAACTCCATGGTGTATGATGTGCGACCTAGCTGTTCACATGCTGATAGGGTACTTCCACTGCCACCGAAGAGGTCAAGCACGCTTGCGCCGGCCTCTGTGCTGTTACAGATGGCCCTTCCGGCTAGGGTTGCGGGCTTCTGAGTTGGATGCTGGTAGGTAGTTACGAGGTCCCGGTCTATTTCCCATACTGTGCTTTCGTTCTGCATGGCTTGGAACATCTTGACTAAGTCACTCTTGGCTATCTTAGCTATATCGGTTCGTCTTTGGCGTAGAATGCTCTTTTTGTCGCGTCCACCGTACCATTGGGCTTTCTCTCCCCATTTCTGGCAATAAAGGACTGGTTCGTGGGCGTACTGGTAATCGGCTCCGGACAGGCTCATGCCTTTATTCCATATCAACTCTTGCTTCACTTCCCAATTGGTGGCTTTCAGGGCTGTGGTGAACTCCATGTTGTTCTTTGAGCTGAACCAGCAGTAGAGTCCGGCTTCTTTAGTGCTGTGCTCATGGGCGTTTAGGAATGCGGCTACGAGGAAGCGGACCAGGCCGTCATCGCGTAGGTCATCATTCTCTATCATCTTCCAGTTCTTTGATCCGGCTACTCCGGTGTAGCTTACGCCGTATGGTGGATCCGTGAATACCATATCGGCTTTGGTTCCGGCTAGGAGTGTGGCTACATCATCGCCGTTGGTTGAGTCTCCACACATCAGTCTGTGCTGTCCGAGTTGGTATACTTCTCCCTTTTTGCTCTTTGGTTCGTCCTCTGGGAGTTCTGGCGCCTCGTCTTCTACTACTTCGGCTTGCTCTTCTGATAGGTCAACGGGGACATCGATTCCCCATTCACTGAGCTGTTTTAAGTCCCACTCATTCGCGAGCGCGTCCCAGTCCCATTCTCCGAAGCTGGCGTTGTCTTTGGCTACGAACTCTCGCTGCTTGTCTTCAGGCCAGTCAACGACTCGCACGGGCACTTCTTTCCAACCGGCAGCTGCCATGGCTCTGAGGCGCATATTGCCACCGAGGACTACATGGTCTTTGTTTACTATAATTTCACGGACTTCGGCCATCTCCGGGAATTCTTTCAGGCTTTTGACGAGTTTGCCGAACTTCTCGTCTGTGATGGTGCGGGGGTTATCCTGATTGAGTTTAATTTGCTCGATCGGAAGCTTCATCGGCTGGAACCTCCTCAACTACTTCTTTGATTGATTCCCATGGTTTTGCGTCTAGGTCGGCTACGGTCTTCTTCATGTGTAGGAACATGTTCTGGAGTTCTGTGCGGGCTTCGTTGGTGCGCTTCTTCTTTGGAATGAGTCGGTTGAAGTCATCGAGACTATCGGCTCCAGCTGAGATAGAGAGGTATTGGCCGCCAGTGACTGTCTGGGTGTCGGTGATGCTGACTACGAACCGTGGAATGTCCTCTCCGGCTACATACTTGTCCATATCTGGTGCTACTGGCTTTTTCTTTGGCTTTGCTTTATTCACAATCACCCTCCTATAGTTGTTGAGCTTGATTATAACATAGTTACAAACCCAAGCGTTTGAGCCGGCTTTTGTGGATCCTATCCGTTGTGAAGCTGCCACCTCGGACATTATCAATGCCCTTACTGCGAATAAGAGCGTTTGTGATGGTGTTCTCGTATGCCTCAGCGAGAGTTCGACTGTTTGTTTTTAAGCTTTTGAGTGCGAGAAGCTTTTCCACTTTGTATTTTCTAGCCCAAAGACTTCCGCCCGGCAAGACTCCGGCGTGCTGCAAGTATCTAGCTTTTGGGTTCTGAGTTATTCCCACATAGTATTTGTTTTGCTGAAGCTTTAGAACATATAAGTAATACAATAGCCTGTCTCCCTAAACTTAGTAAGGCGGGTACTCGTCCGGTTTAAGAGGGTGTCTAGTCTCTATGAATAGGTGTAGCGGTTAACCTTCGTTATGCTACTTAGCAGGCCATCGTACCTTCCCTACCTACATGAACTACTAGCGATTTGACCACAGTTTGACCCGAAGGTCTTTAGGTGTGACTTGTGATGTATAGGTCTTTGCAGTGTTTTGATGTATGCCAGATCACTGAGACTGGTATCACCCTCCGATGATCCCCAGTGAATAAAATTGCCCCTCGCTGGTGGAGGGGCTTCTAGTAACCTTGACTTAGTCACAGTTTAGCAAACCACCCTCCACGATGTCAAGCATATTTCTATTCTTGGTGGCCAGTAAGTCCGTCAAGGCTACTGGTTACTAGTCATAGTATCTTGTATGTATGTATAAGTCAATGAATGGCTTGTTTTGCCTACTATCAATGTATGGTAGCGGATCGGGATTCGAACCCGCCTGTCAGGATATGAGCCTGATGTGCTGCCTCTACACTAATCCGCGACAAATGCCCGATCCGGTAAAGCGAGGGAATCGAAAAACCGAATGGGCACTTCTTATTTTAACATTTTTAGACAATAAAGTCCGGCTTAAGGGTTGACGGCGTAAGGGCTTAGGTGTACTATGAGAGTGCAACAAATAAGCGAGG
>CAZHOZ010000096.1:0-4064 GCA_964533895.1 uncultured Candidatus Saccharibacteria bacterium
CGCCCACGACCAGCAAGCTAACCTTCGTGGCGTACTCAACAACATAGAACGTAACGCCACCGACGACGAGGCATAGCGATGGGGCAATATAAAGTTCCACAAAACGTCGAGAGTGAAGACAAGCTACTTGGCCCGCTCACCATGAAGCAATTCATCTACGCCATCATCGGGCTTGGGTGGGGCTTCCTCATTTGGCGCATCCTCTCACCCGGTGGCACGGCAGCAATTCCTATTATGCTCCTGCTGATTGTACCGATCTCCGGCTTTATGCTACTTTTAGCGTTTGGTCGCCGCGAAGAACAAAGCTTTGAAAACTACCTCATTGCCCTCATCCGCTTTAGCGTCGTACCACGTAGGCGCATTTGGCTCAAGGATGATTTTAAAGGTGAAGTAATCGTTGACGCGCCACCACCACCAAAACCCAAGACACCAACCAAGGAAGATATTGCCCACGTACACAGTCGCCTGCAGCAGCTCTCGCTGGTGGTCGATACGCGCGGACACGCCAAACCGGCTGATGTGCAGCTACCTGATGAAACAAATCGAGCCGCCGAATTTTCGCAGCGTGTCTTTACGCCACCAGAACTCCAAAAACCCATCCTAGAAGGAGGAGTACAAGAGCATGACGATGTACTCGCCACAACGGAGGCAACAGCTGTCCAGGCTCAAAAAGTTGATGAACTACTGCAGAACCAAGAATATTCCATTCGCGAAGAAGCCCTCAAAAAGATGCAGCAAGCCACAGAAAATCCAGAGTTATCACCAAGCGAAACACCCGCCCAAGCCTCCCCGGCTCCTGCCGATAATGCTATACTGAAAAAGGTTATGGATGCCCCCCACATGAGTGTTGCGCAGGTAGCTCAGGTAGCCAACCGCGGCCAACTTGCTCAAGGTCAGGAAATCCAGATCCAACAATAAATTTTAAAAACCAAGACAGAATACCACTTTTAAAAAACCAATCTTTGAAGGTGACTGTCTTTTTTTGTTATGATGGTATATTCGTCACCCAACAAAGAAAGTTGACTTGAGAGGGTGTTCAAAAAGTAAAAGAGGGAGAGAGAAGTCCGCATGCCACAGGAGGCTGCCAAAACTCCACAGCAAGTAGAATATGAGAAGTCGATCACTCCGCCTAAGGAGTCGAAAGACCAACGTACCAGCACGCAGAACCATCTGATGTTTACCGAAATTAAAGATGGTATCGTCGTAATGCGTGATGGTTCTTTGCGCATGATCGTTTTGGCGAGCGCGCTTAACTTTGACCTCAAAAGCCCTCAAGAACAAGATGCTATCGAGTTCGCCTACCAAGGCTTTTTAAATGGCCTACACTTTCCAATCCAAATCATTGTGCGCTCACGCAAACTAGAGCTTGATAATTACCTAGAGAATCTTGAAGCCCTGCAAGCTAACCAAGAAAATCCTCTCCTAGCCGGTCTAATGGAAGATTATATTTACAATATTCGTGGTCTCTTAGAGCAAGTAAATATCATGAATAAAGAATTTTATGTAGTGGTGCCATACTACCTTGATGTGCTCTCTAAAAAGAAAGACAATGCCGGCTTTAAGCTTGCCAGTCTATTCCAGTCCAACACCGACACCCAGCAAACCACCGAGATGTTTGAACAGCGCAAGCGCGACCTCATTCAGCGCACTAATCTCGTAGCTCAAGGTTTAGCTCAGCTCGGGATTCGTGCCGCCGTTCTCTCCACTCAAGAAATTACCGAGCTATTCTACACCGCCTACAACCAAGAGGAAGCCATCAATCAAAACCTTGTCGATATCGAACAAATGACCACGCCGGTAGTCGAGCGGGGTGACGCCGACCCAGAACCCTACACTGGACCCACACCCCAAGAACCAGAGCCAAGCGATCTCTATTCTGCAGCCGCTCAACTACCAACTCCAGCCCAACAATCAATGGATCCTGCCATAACAACTCAGCAATCTGCTCTGCCAACTCAACAGATGCCAACCGCCCCTCAGCAACCCCAAAACCCACCTCAAAACCCGCTTATTGGGGGTGGAGTATGATGGCACGAAAACCAAAAGTCGATCCAGCTCAGCAAGCGGCTATTGATATGGCTGCTGCCCAACAGCAAGAGGCTGAACGCGCCTACCGAGAAGGGGTACTTACTTTGCGCGATATTATTGCGCCAAGCTCTTTTACGATCGAGAATAATTACCTTATTATTGGCACCCGCTACGTGCGCACACTGTTCGTCTACGGCTATCCACGCACTCTCTTCACCGGCTGGCTCTCACCAATTATCAACCTGGATGAAGTGATTGATATTTCACTGAATATCATGCCGGTAGAAAGTCGGGTGGTTTTAGAAAATCTTAAGAAAAAAGTCGGGCAGCTCGAAGCCTCGGTGCAAATTAATGCCGAAAAGGGCAAAATTCGCGACCCCGGACTTGAGGCGGCCATCGGTGACGCTGAAGAATTACGCGACAAGCTCCAGGTGGGAGAAGAACGCTTCTTCCGCCTTGGTCTCTACATCACACTTTATGGAAAAGATATCGAGGAGCTCGATCTCATCCAGCGTAAAATTGAATCAATTCTCGGAACTAGCTTGGTGTACACCAAGCCGACTAGCGTACAGATGGAACAAGGTTTTAACTCCACGCTACCGATTGGTACCGACCAGCTGGGTATTTATCGCAATATGAATACCGGCTCGCTCTCTACAAGTTTTCCGTTCACCACCGCCGAACTATCTCGTAATGAAGGAGTGATGTATGGCTTAAATCGTCACAATAATGGTCTGGTGCTATTTGATCGGTTTAGCCTAGAAAATGCCAATATGGTAGTGTTTGCAAAATCTGGTTCTGGTAAGAGCTTTACTGTTAAACTGGAATGCTTACGTTCGCTTATGCTCGGAACCGAGGTAATTATTATCGACCCAGAAAACGAGTACCGTACACTATGTGATGCCGTGGGTGGTAGCTATATCCACCTATCACTGGCTAGCAACACACGTATAAATCCATTTGACATTCCGACCACGGTTGACCCCGAAGAGGCTGACAATGCACTGCGCGCCAACATCATTATGCTGCACGGTCTCTTGCGTCTGATGTGCGGCAAGCTCGACCCCGCAGAGGAAGCCGATCTAGATGTTGCCCTCATCAATACCTATGCCCAAAAAGGTATTACCAACGATCCGCTCACACACCGCAGTCAGCCACCAGTGATGAGCGACCTCTACAATACCCTTATTACGATGGGTGGAACCGGGCCGGCAATTGCTTCCCGTCTGCGTCGCTACACAGAAGGCACATTCTCGGGTATCTTCTCGCAACAATCCAATGTACGCCTCGACAATAAATTCGTGGTTTTCAATATTCGTGACCTCGAAGACGAACTACGCCCCATCGGCATGTACATTACCCTCAACTACATCTGGAATCGTGTAAAAACCGACAGGCGCAAGCGTATTCTAGCTGTCGACGAGGCTTGGCAACTTATGAAGCATCCAGATTCGGCATCGTTTATGTTCTCAATTGCGAAGCGCGCCCGTAAATATTACCTTGGCCTCACGACCATTTCGCAAGATGTGGAAGACTTCTTAAATGACCGCCTGGGCCGGGCGGTAGTAAATAACAGCTCACTGCAGGTGCTCCTCAAGCAAGCACCGTCGGCGGCTGATGTTGTTGCCGAAACCTTTAAACTCACCAGTGAAGAAAAAAATCGTCTTACTCAATTTCCGGTAGGAGAGGGTTTGTTCTTTGCTGGATCTAACCATGTAGTTATTCGTATTCTGGCAAGCCCCATGGAAGAACAGCTCATTACCACCAACCCTCAGCAGTTACTTGAAAAACAAATGCGCGAGCAGGAGAAAGCTCAACCACAAGCTACCGAATCAGCTCCGGAATTACAGCAAGCAATCCCCGAACCACCTGCCACCTACGGGCAACCCGGAGGTCAGGCTAGCTAATGATGAGGCGTGAGGGTGGATCGTTCGATCCTATTGATAGTCGAAAGTGCTATCGAGATAAGCCTATTGACGGATTTCGTGGTGGCGAAGAGAAAGCTGCCAACACTATGGCAAATCAAGTTGGGGATG
>CAZHOZ010000097.1:0-3973 GCA_964533895.1 uncultured Candidatus Saccharibacteria bacterium
GCTAGTAATGCGCGGCGGATGAGCGGCACTTAAAATTAGAATAGCCAACAGTGTAAACTGCGCAAACACAAAAAATCCACCCTTTTTCATAATTAACAGTATACAGTTTTTTTAAAGCTAAAGATGTTTTGCCTCAACTGTCGCCTGATTTACGCCGTTGGTCACATTACTATATCCCATCGATGCAACAATTTGACAAGCCATGGCAGCCCGGCCTCCAGAACGGCAGTACAAAATCAGCTCATCGGCAAGATTTGCATCAATGAGGTGATTGGATATTTTTTCTATCTGCCCCAATGGAATATTGATTGCTCCAGCAACATGATTGGAAGCAAACTCATGTGGTTCACGCACATCAATAATATAACGATTATTACTCATCTCTATTCTTTATACTTTCTTGGTTTGCTAACTTATTGCACGGTGTTTTACCCTTTAGCTTGTAATGTACAATTTTATTACAGAATGTTGTGGCTGGTGTTATTGATAAAAGTGATTTTTTGTTGTCTACTCATTTTTTTTATGCGCGCCTCCTCTTTTAAGGCTGCACCGCGACTACTGTGATAGCTACTCATTATGTGGCTAACTGGTCGCCGTGAGCGCGTATATTTCGCACCCTTTGGACTAGAATTATGTTCCTGCAGGCGCGTTGCAACATCCTGCGCGATGCCAGTATAGAGACTATCATCGGCACAGCGCACGATGTAGACAAAATAAGGCTTAGCGGCAGTAGTCACTGGTTTTACCACTGGCTGGATCTCCCGATGGTAGGGCGCGAATAATTTTTTTATCAGCTTCTGGTACCCAGTCAAACCAACAGACCGCATACCACGCAGTTTCTTTATCTTGTTGATGGGCAGCCTGATAGCTAGCCGACTGGCTGGCCACATTTTGCGTGCGGTAGTCGTACACGCCAAAGTCAAAAGCTGTGTTTTTTGTCTTACTAAAACCTACAGCAGTGGCCAGTGTTTCGCCAGCCGTAATGTATGGTCCAGACGATATGGGCTGGGTGTGGGAATTGTTGACCTGTGCAGCGGGCCAGGTTTCAGTAATCTTTTTTAGAGTCGAAGAGAGTGCACTCAAGTGGTCAACCCGATACATCACGCCGCAGTTATTCATAATATCGAACATATATTGCACCTCTCCCTGTTCGATATAATGTGCGCCGCGCACCACATAGCCGTCGATTGGGGCAGTTACAGTGACCGAAGCGTTTGATGTGCCATCCATGCGAAAACCGCCGTGAGGCTTATAGTTGCCGCCTCGTTTTTGGCCTGGATATAAGATACTAGTAACCTTATTGATATTAGTTGGAACCTTCAGCATTGGTTGTGCTGGGCAATCCGGTGGTGTTTCGGAAGCCTGCCAACCCTCGGCCGTCTGTTGCCAGATGAGTTTAGCTTCCTTTTTTTCTACCGTCGTAGTTGGCTCGGGTGTGGATACGGTTTTCTTTTGCCCATTAAGGGCATACCAAATGCCGCCACCAATGAGCGCCAATACTACCACCCCAATAATAATTTCAATCACCCCCATGCCTGCTCGCCGTGCGTGAAAAGCCCTCATATCCGAAATCCTGCTTAATACTTATGTTTAGCATACCGCACAACAGGCTTGTATCTCAACATTAGTTTTCGCATCCGATGTATATTTTTGCTACAATCACTTTTATGATTACCGTAATAATTGCCGGCGGGTCTGGGACTCGGCTATGGCCCCTTTCCACAAATACCTATCCAAAACATCTCCTGAAGGTTAATAACAACACAAAATCTCTCTTGCAGAATAGTTTTAAGCGCATAAAATCGATAAGTTCGGTTGTTTATGTAATAACCGATGCTAGTCACTCGCACCATGTTGCTGATCAGCTTCCCGATCTCGATGCCGAGCATCTTATAATTGAGCCTGCTCGTCGCGGTACTGCCAGCTGTATCCTCGCCAGCCTAGAGCGTATCTCTCGCACTTGCAAGGCAAATGAGCCAATTGCTTTTATTGCTGCTGATCATTTTGTGCGCGATATAAAAGGCTTTGGGAAATCTTTTAAGGCCGCTGAGAACATTGCCCAAAAAACTGACCGCATTGTACTCATCGGTATCGAGCCTGATCATCCGGCAGTTGGTTTTGGCTATATAGAAAAAGGTGATGCGTATCGCAAGGATGACTCTGCGTATAATGTAATCGCTTTCCATGAAAAACCAGATTTTGATTCTGCACAAAATTATATCCAAAGTGGTAATTTTCTATGGAATTGTGGATATTTTGTGGCCACTCCACAAGCCTTTCATGCTGCCATGCAAGAGCACGCCCAAGATCTTGCTCAAGGGCTAAATTCGCTTAAAGAAGCCAAGTCTAAAGACGCATATACTGCAGCTTACCTAGCGCTAGAAGATATTGCCATAGACTATGCGCTTATCGAAAAAACTCCAGATTTACTCGTTATTCCAGCGGAGTTCGATTGGATGGATTTAGGATCTTATACCGACTTGCATAAAGCCGCCCCCTGTGATGAGACTGGCAATCATGTACTTGGTGACAATATAGAGCTTGACTGTGTCGAAAATTGTTTTATTGAAAATCATGAAGATAAACCCCTGGCAGTTGTTGGCCTTGCGGATGTTGTTGTGGTGAACAGCCCAAACGGCATTATTGTTGCCCGCAAAGATATGTCTAAAGAGATCGGTACCGCCGCAAAACGTATTCAGGCTAGAAAAACTAGTACTAGCTAGCACGAGGCACCTGCATTTATCCGCACAAGAGTGCTTTTTTTAAGGATTTTTGCCCAGTTTCCGGCAGTTTTTTTAGCCAGATACTAAATTAGACCACTAATTTACTTATATCTAACGAAATATTGGTATTTTCAGATAAATTAAAAAAACCAATCTCCAACCCTCAAGCCACGTACTATCAATGTGACCGAACGCTCTTATCCGCCACATGGAGGCCGTCATTAATAAGCACATTAGCTAAAATGTAGAGCCATCGCGACTACAAAGCTAGCGGCATACAGTGCCCAAAAGGTAAAATCATGTTTACGTTCTAGTATTCGTCCCAGATGCTGTTTGTTGGCGCGTGAGAGAGGTAAGTCATTAGCGTTAATGCGCAGCCAAGCAAGATTTAAAAGAATCACCGCGGCATAGCAAAACAGGCAAAAAATGCACAGCGCACCAATTACATATACGCTTTGCCAGAGATACCAGGCGCCAAAACCGAGAAAGAAAAGGCTGGCTCCGTGCAAACTGAAGCGAAAACTTTTAGAAAGCTTGGCGCCGGTTAGTCCTGCCAGTGCGGCTCCAAGCAGTACCGCAAAAAATGCCAAGCACATTATTGAATTTGAAAAACCAAAGACTGACGATTGCCAGGCGGTAAAGACATTTGAGCACGAAAATGTGGCGTTAATATCACAGTACAATTGCCCCGCCGGATTGTCGGCGAACTGAATGCGCTCCACTGTTTGCACGAATGATGCGACCAGCCCCATCAGTGACGCCCCCACCAGAGTTTGCCAGAGCATAATACGCGATTGGGGTGAAGTAGTCTTTGCCATAATTTCAGTATACTCCTCGTGCTTATTTTAGTATGCACGATTATTTATCTACGGCTTTTCGCCGCTGCGATATATTCACAGTATTCGCAGCCGGGCGTGGGTGCTGGGATTTCTGAGGTGTCCAAGCACGACTTGGCCTTTTGCACTACTGGCTCTACCCAGTCGTCGCTGCCCTCGTAACTAATTAGATGCACTTCAAACTCGACCTTTTTATCGAACGTGCCGGCATTGGGATTGCCCGTGCAGTACACCCAATAACCGGTATTACTCACCGTATACCCGTTCTGACGCAGCAGCCATTGGTAGAATTCTATCTGCCGCCGGTACTGGTCGTGCCAGGGCGCGTCACCCAGCTCGGTAACCGGCTCGTTTTTGGCGGTGGCTTTATAATCCACCACGATGTACTCGCCAGCTGAATTGACCCACAAATCG
>CAZHOZ010000098.1:0-3955 GCA_964533895.1 uncultured Candidatus Saccharibacteria bacterium
TGAAATTAAAGGCCAGAAAGCAACCGTGGTGTTTATTCAAGGCGGCGAGGAGAAAATACGCGAGGTGACGCTAGGTGCCGATCCGGCAAAAGGAGTATTGGGAGTTGTGGCTTTGCCTCAGGCGAAAGAGAAATATACTTGGTATGCAGCACCATTTGCAGCCGTTGGGCTAATGTGGCAGTCGCTCGTGGCGACAGTAGTGGCATTCTTGGGCGCAATCTGGACGCTGATATCGCGTTTTGCGGTAGCAGAAACAGTTACCGGGCCAGTCGGGGTGACAGCTGTGTTTGGACAAGTTATAAAATTTGGCTTGGATTATGTACTCGTGCTGATTGCCTCGATTTCTCTTTCGTTGGCGGTTATTAATGCCTTACCGCTTCCTGCTCTAGATGGCGGTCGGTTGTTTCTTTTAGTGCTGCGCCGAATTGGCCTGCCAATTAGTGAAAAGCAAGAAGGTTGGGTACATCTGGCGGGCTTTGTGCTGTTGATACTGTTTGGTGTTATTATTGCTGTTTCTGACATAACGAGATTTTTCTAAGGTAGCTTTAAGATGGGGTTGGGCGTAGCCTCGAGTCGTATTGCAAGTTGGCGCGAATCTATCCGGTTTGGTCCAAGCGATGCCGCTGCGGCGCTTATTTTGCCGATTCTGTTGCCAGTTTTCATATATATAACCTTAGCGTTTTGGAATGGTTTGGGGTTATTGCCAGGCTGGGTGCAGTCGGTTTTGGGAGAATCTCAAGTTGCTTTAGCACTTCAGTATGCGCTGACGCTGTGTGTTGAAATTATTATTTTGACAGCACTTGTAAAGCGGCGAAAGACCGGTAGGGCGGGGCTTGGTCTGCGTCGAACGCGTACTGCGTGGTACTTGGCGGCGTTTGGTCTGTATATTGCACAAGTGCTGCTGATTATCTGTATCTTTGCTGTAGTGAGTATACTTTTTCCTGGTGTGAATACTAAGCAAGAACAGGTGGTGTTTGAGTTTGGAAAAACTGGCTGGGGGTATTGGTTGGCGGCGATAAGTTCGGTTGTGGTAGCACCAATTATTGAAGAGCTTCTTTTCCGAGGCGTATTGTTTGCAGGCTTAGCCAAACGCTGGCCGGTGTGGCTTGCGGCTGTCGTTTCGTCGCTGGCGTTTGCGGTGCTACATGGTCAGGTGAACGTGGGGATTTATACCTTTGTGTTGGGCTGCCTCTTGAGTTGGCTCTACGTCCGTTCGGGGAGTGTGTATCCCGGAATTTTAGTGCATTTTCTCAATAACCTGGTAGCCTTTTGGCTATTATCGCAAACCTAGCGATCAGGAGTGGGAAGCTATCACGTAGCTTGGCAACAGGTCTCTACTCCTGGTAGACTAGGAGTAATGAAATTTCCGAGAGTCCGTCTACCAGAATTTATCGGACGGCTGTCTCACGATATTGGTATCGATTTGGGGACAGCCAATACTTTAGTGTACTTGCGGGGCAAGGGTATTATTATTGATGAGCCGAGTGTTGTAGCAATTAACAATAAGACTCGCCAAATTCTAGCGATTGGTGATGAGGCCAAGCGCATGGTTGGCAAGACGCCGGCTAATATTGTTGCCTCTCGTCCTTTGGTAGATGGCGTGGTGTCGGATTTTGAAGTGACTGAGCAGATGTTGAAGTACTTTATTGATAAGGTGCATAAAACACATTTTGCACTTATTCCTCGTCCCCGTGTGGTAATTGGTATCCCGTCTGGAGTCACAGAAGTTGAGAAGCGAGCGGTGGAAGATGCCGCTACCAATGCTGGCGCTCGTTCGGCGTATCTTATAGAAGAACCGATGGCAGCAGCGGTGGGAGCTGAGCTGCCGGTTCATGATGCTGCTGGCTCGATGATTGTTGATATTGGTGGTGGTACGAGTGAAGTAGCGGTTATATCTCTTGGGGGTATCGTGGCTTCTCGTTCCATCCGAATCGCAGGAGATGAGCTGACCGAAGATATTATTGCCTTTGCTAAAGAAGAATTTAATCTGCAGGTTGGTGAGCGAACGGCTGAAGCTATTAAGCTTTCGGTGGGGTCAGCCTGTGAGCTAGAGCATATACTGGAGGCACCAATTCGCGGTCGAGATATTGTTACTGGCTTGCCAAAAGAAGTTATTATTAATTCTAATCAGGTGCGCATGGCTCTTTCAAAGTCAGTGCGGGCCATTGTGAATGCCGTAAAAGACACAATTGAAGAAACACCACCAGAGCTAATTGCCGATATTATGGATCGTGGCATTCACTTGGCCGGAGGAGGTGCCCTGCTTAGGGGGCTTGACGAGCTGCTGACACAGCAAACAAAAATGCCGATAGTGATTGTTGATGATCCACTGACTGCGGTGGCCCGTGGAACTGGCGCGGTGCTGGAGGATATAGATACACTAAAAGATGTGTTGGTTTCCACACAGTATGAGAAAACCCCGCGTTAGGAGGATATGTATCGCGTGCAACGGCCTAGATCACATTCTCGAACTCGTGTAGCCATCCTTATCTCTTTGGTAATTATTTCTGGAGTATTGTTGTTTCAATTGTTGGGTTTGTGGCGACCTTTTCGGATTGTTCTTGATACTCTCACGGCTCCGATTAGTAATGGCTTGGCTGTGGCTGGGCGCTGGGCTGGAAATAGTATTACAACACTTGGTTCACTGGGTCGTTTGAGCCAGGAAAACGCTGATCTTCAGCGCCGAGTTAGTGAAAAAGAAAGCGAGCTGGTGCGTTTGCGCGAACTGGAAAAAGAGAACAATCTATTGCGGGCACAGCTTAATTTTTCAGAAGAACAAAAGTTAAATTTAGTTGGTGCGCGCGTTATTGCCTACAGCCCTGATAATGTGCGTCGGAATATAACGATCGATGTAGGGAAATCGGACGGGATTGAGGAGGGGATGGCAGTTGTGAGTTCGGGCGCGATGATCGGAAAGATAGAGCACGCATATGACCAAACAAGCGAGGTCTTTCTTGTTAGTGATCCGGAATTTAGGGTGCTTGCTATGACACAAAATGGTCGAGCTCGGGGTATTGTACGCGGGCAGTTGGGGAGTGGTTTACGCATGGAGCAAATTGCACAAAATGAGTCGATAGACGTGGGTGAGTATGTGGTTAGTGCCGGCAGCGATCGAGTGCCTAAGGGTTTGCCGATAGGTACAATTGAGTCAATTGATCGGAGTGATAATGAGATTTTTCAGGCAGCAAACGTGAAATCACTAACGGATATACAGCGTTTGGAGATAATTTTTGTGGTAAAAGGGTAGCATGAAACTACGTGTAGTTCTCCTGGCTTTCTTGATTGCGCTTCTGCAGATCGGCATGCACGCGGCTGGAGCGAGTTGGGTGGTACCAAATCTCACGCTTGTTTTTGTTGTTTGGTATGCCCCGAAACTTGAATATATTACGATGACACTGTTAATTGTTTTTATTAGTATGATCCTAGAAGTCGGTAGTATATTGCCTACCGGGCTTCTGATGCTGGGTCTGTTTTTAGTTATGCTGGCTGCAAAATTAGTATTTCGTGATGGTCGTGACGCTAGTAAATGGTCTTTTCAGTTGGCGTTAATTATAGCCGCTACAGTATTATTTAACATCGTTTTTTATGCCACATTGCCAGCCAGCTTGGTAGCCAGCCACCTTGGCTATGTTGGTGTGCGTATCTTCCTAGAGGTATTGTATAATAGTAGTATTCTGCTGTTGGTCATGGGCTTAAGTGATAAGCGCACACAGACTCATCTACAGTATCGTTTGCCACAATAACCTGACAAATAATCAAGGGGTGTAAAATCGCACGATCAATTTTTGGTAATCACAGTGCCGGTCGAGATATGAAATTATCTCGTAAGGAGCAAAAAATCACCGACAGTGAAGCCTGGTCGGTGGCTATTTTGCCTGGGAGTGGTGAGAATAATTCTAGCTCAGATATGAGTTATACTCACTTGAAGTGGTTTATTGCTGCTGTTGGGTTGGTG
>CAZHOZ010000099.1:0-3913 GCA_964533895.1 uncultured Candidatus Saccharibacteria bacterium
TTTGATTACACTGCTGAATAATACTAAAAGCCTCTTTACCAAGAGTACGACTAGAAATCTCAACTACCCTAGCACCCTCGGCATTATTAAAGCTATAACGACTACGTATAAATTCAAATTTTTGCTCACCACGAGCCGCTTTAACGGTGATTACCGGCAATGTTACCTGAGCACGAGCTTGAGCGATAGGGCTTGCATAAGTGTCCATATTCTGCGATGCAACGAGTTCTAGCTGACTGCTTTGTGGCTGTGTCTCTCGTTCCACAACTTGCACTACGCACGTCCCATCACTTGACACATACTCTTTGCCGCTATTATTGGACAGATCCTGTACATCCCAGCCTGTTGGTGCGCCACTATATTGCCAGCCAGCATCCTCAACATAATATTTGCTCCCATCAGCCGGGATAATACCCGCCATCGGCAATGAATCTCCCCGTTGCAAGGTAGGCTTTTTCTGGGAGACGTACAGGCTTAGCACAACCACATTCAAAACAATCACCAACAACACTCCGACCCCAACGGCTCGTGGTACCCAACTGGGCCACCGCAGAGTAATTCGTAAATAGCGCCGGTGCAGCTTACGATACAAATGAGCGTACCAGGTGTGTTTATTTTTCCAGCTACTTGGCTCAACAATAGCGTTATTTGCTGTGCGAAATGTGCCGTCAGCCATCATCGTAACAGTAGAATCAAGTTTTGCGTCAAGCGACTCCGTACGGCTCGCAAAATGCTTAGCAATTTGTTGCTTCTCTGGAGTCTTACGATCTTTATCTATCGAGGAAGTATCTGGCACATTAGCTATAGGCTCGTTATCCGTAGCACGAGGATTGGGCTGCTCCGAATCTGTAGAAGACGACTGATCCATCTGGGTTTACTCCGATCAACTAAAACATTAGCTTTATACATACTATACACGAACAGCACATCACCCCTCTAGTTATTACCTACTCTCTATTATTTTGTGACAGCACTTTGTGCGGTAGCCAAATTTTGCACAGTACCAAATCAGGTTTTTTTGTCTCCAGCACAATATTCCCACCCAAAACTTTTAGTGTTATCGCACTTACAAATAGACTAATTCCAACACCTTTTACTTCACTCGTCAAACCGTCTTCAAATCGCGTGAAGGGCTTAAAAATTTTTTTACTATCTATTCTGTCTACATTACTGGTATGATTTTCAATCTCTACTAATGTCTTCTTGCGACCAGTCACCATACGGATACGCACATTACTGCCATCAGTAGAGTACTTCACAGCATTATCGAGCGCTGAAGCAAGCACAAAATTTACCAGCCCAACAGCACCTTGATGAGTCTTAACCTTTAGTGCTGTGCTATCTAGATTAATCTGTAACTTAGTAATAGTTGCAAAACGAACAGCTTCAATGACACGGTGCATTTCTTGCTCAAGATCATAGCTCTCAACACTCATTTTGACATATGCATCAGGCGCCTGTACTGACTCTACAATTGCCAGCTTGTGCAATATATTGCCAAAATCTTCCAATGTAGACTTAACCAACAAAGACTCGTGTGTCTCTGGCAATTTTGCAACCGCTGAACTAACTAGCTCATACTTAGTGCTGAGGTCTGCATGAAGACGCGTCACGGTAGCATCACGCTTTTCTGCCAGTTGGTGTGCATCTCTAGCTACTTGATCCAGCACAGTTTTGCGCTCTTTTGTACGCCGACGATACGCAATACTCACTAATAACACAACGACAGCAGCAAACAGAACAGCCAATTCTAAAATTAGTAACTGAGTATTAAACGACACTCTAATTAATCGCCACGTTAAGACATGATACAGGGCCGCCAATACGACAACGGTTACGACTGGACCCCAAAAACTTGGCTGCACAACTGTTTGCCTAGCTTGTTGCAAGCCAGTCTTTCCACCTTCATCCCTAAGCGCAATAGTTTCTAAGCTAGTAACTGTATCGGTAATAATCGCATTCACGTCGTTATTAAGCAGTTTTGCAAGCTCCAATGTGGTATCGGCACCGGAAGTTTTTTTCATCAAGAGTAATTCTAGTGCAGCCATCAAGCCAGTTAGCGGTGTACGTAAATTATGCTGAAAAATCAGTAGAAAGTTCTTTACGTCAGATTGTAATTCCGTTAAGCGAGCCACCGCACGACGCAACTGGATAACGCTACGATGCTCAAAGCCTGCCTGGATAGCGAGAATAAGTGCCATGATAAGCAGTAAGATAAAGAATATAATTGGAATTGTAGCCGGTTGATTTATTAAGAATCGTCCAAACTCAGTCTTCTCAAGTGATGATAAAAAATCATTACTCGCCGACCCGCCACCCGGAGGTGCGGGCGAAATAGTACCGCCTCCAGGTGTGTAGTCTCTCCCATTATCATTTCCACCAGAATCGTCCTGAGCATCTGTGCCCGGATTAGGAGATATTGTGCTGGTTGTAGGGGTGGGAGAAGGAGAAGGGCTAGGAGTTTCAGTCGGTGAGGGTGAACCACTAGAACTAGGACAAGCCTGACCATATGGGCATTGACCATAAATATTATCCCCGTAGCGCGCATCTGCATAGGCAATGGGGCTCATTAAGCCAACCAACACATAGGCCACTACACTAATGCCGAGAAATAGAACTATGGTACGCAATCTCATAATCAAAAACATAACGCCTTTCAAAGCTCATTATATGCGCCTTCGGACTGAAACCCTAGTGTTGGACATCAAATTGCTTGCGTCAAATTATCAGATGCGAGACAATACACTGTAAGGCATTAGTAATTTGTGAGGCAATAGCACAGCTAATATGGCATACACGCCAAAAATTCTCTATCCTTCCGGCTACCCTTCTAATGGTGGTGAGACTCTGTACACAGTCCCAGCAAATACTTCTACCATTGTAAAAAATATTGTTATGACCAACACCACAGCCAACGATGCCTCTCTCCATATCTCGGTTGTACCTCCATCTAGCTCACCAGCCGCATCTAACCGTATCGCTTCTGACTTAACAATTCCCGCGAACGGCATTAACACGCTGGATATAAGTATTGTCATGCCAGCCAGCGGCAGCTTACATGCGACTAACCTCACTAACCAAGCAATAGTTGTTACTATTTCGGGAGTTGAAATTACCTAATGGCCCTAGCAAGCAGTTTTCCTACCGTAGATCCGCGTCCAGTTGCCAAACGTGTTCTTGTCGCCAGCTCCGGGCTCGCAACCTCTGGCGGCGGATACTCCGTCAACAACCAAATGGGGTCAGCCTTTGTGTTTAGTGGCGCTGCCCGCAAGGCAGGAGCCTATGGCATGATTTCTACAGCCACCATTGTCGATAAAGCCAATATCATCGGTGCGGTCGATCTCTGGCTTTTTAGCCAAGCCGTAACTCCATCAGCCGATCGCTCGGCAGTATCATTCTCAGACAGTGATATGCAGCATTACGTTGGTACTGTCTCACTACCCGCACCAACTAATCTCGTCAACAATAGAGCCATTAGTGTACCTGCCCTAGGCCTAAACTACCAATGTAGTGGTACGAGTTTATACGGCTACCTCGCAACTCTTACTTCTCATACTACCTTTAATGAAGCCGACAATATCCTAATTACACTAACTATGTACTTATTTTAGGACACTATCTAGATGCCTGGACGCGTCACTCCTCCAACGCTACCTCTCCGAGCAGCCGATGATAATTCTAAATATATGGCCAGCGGTCTTATGCTGGCATATCCGATGCTCGAAGGTGGGGGTACAATTGTCAAAAATTATGGTGGCTGGGGAACTTCAGCTAATCTCACACTAACCAATGCTAATTGGTCAAAGCGAGAAACCGGTATGTCTGGCTTGTCTTTTGCCGCTGCAAACGCTGTTGCTAAAAATACCCTGATGGCTAGAACGATACCCAGTAATTGGACTTGGGCCACCTGGAT
>CAZHOZ010000100.1:0-3907 GCA_964533895.1 uncultured Candidatus Saccharibacteria bacterium
GGTAGCGCAAAGAATCACCGCGCATGAGATTATGCAAAATAGTTCGTTGAATATGATGCATCATGTTTTCAAGTATAGCATGACTCAAATTTTGTTGAGTCAAATTTCTAGTCTAGATTGAGCCAAATTACTATAAGATACGAGAATATCCCCTCGCACCCTTGATATAAAAAACTAGCATGCAACACCTTTTGGAAGAATTATTGCCAAGCTCGGACTCATTCTTTCTATGAACCCCCACTACCATTAGCTACTAAAATGAAGAAGCTCATTTGAGAGGTTTACTTTATGCGTTTCTCAATGCCACTGCCTATCGCAAACTATAAAGCTATATCTCGATGATGCAAGACAAGGCAAAAACGAATGACCCCGTAAGGCGCACTTTTCGTACGGTGTCGGGGTTATTCTAGTTTTTAACGCAGTATTGCGCGTTGAGATGAAGCTTGTACGTGCTAGTAGCGAGCGAAGTGGGCAAACGCCTTATTGGCTTCAGCCATCTGATGGGTGTCGGCTTTCTTCTTTATCGCATCGCCCTGGTTGTTATAGGCATCCAAAAGCTCACCCGCCAGACGCTTATCAAAGCTTTTGCCCTCTTTAGCACGGGCTGCATCCAAAATCCAAATCATCGCGTAGTGAATACGACGATCTGGCTTCACTTCCATTGGCACCTGGTAGTTAGCACCACCAACACGGCGAGATCGTACCTGCACATGTGGGCTGGCATTTTTAATAGCCCCTTCAAAAATCTCCATGGCATCAACCTTACCTTTGCTGGAAGCTTCGGTAAGTGCATCGTAGACAAGATTCTCAGCCAGGCGCTTTTTACCATTTTTCATAACCTTATTGATCATGCGGGTAACGAGTACTGAGTTATACTGCATATCTGGAGTAAGTTCACGCTTTAAGGATTTAGTCTTTTTTCGTGGCATCTTTAGTCTCCCTTCGCCTTCTCGAGCTTAGCGCCATATTTGGAGCGACCCTGCTTGCGGTTAGCAACACTAGCCGTGTCAAAAGCACCACGTACCACGTGATAACGCACACCTGGCAGGTCTTTTACACGACCACCACGCACCAATACTACTGAGTGCTCTTGTAGGTTATGACCGATTCCGCCAATGTAGGCGGTCACTTCCATGCCGTTAGTCAAGCGCACACGGGCAACCTTGCGAAGTGCTGAGTTTGGCTTTTTTGGAGTTTGGGTGAATACCTTGGTGCAAACACCACGCTTCAAAGGTGCGTCCAATGGACGAACACGACCCTTGAGAGCGTTGAGGCTGCGACTCAAGGCTGGCGACTTACTTTTGCGTCGAGTCTTAGCGCGCGGCTTGCGAATGAGTTGGTTAATCGTTGGCATAAAACTTCATTATCCTAACAGATTTAGTCTACCTGGTCAACAGATTCGTCATCGTCTGAACGAAATCCGGTACCAACAGGGATCAGTCGACCAATGATCACATTCTCTTTCAAGCCACGGAGCTTATCCGTCTTACCACGTAAAGCAGCACCGATCAACACTTTCATCGTCTCCTGGAAGGAAGCGGCTGAGAGCCAGCTATCGGATGAGATGGAAATCTTCGAGATTGGCATCAGGAGCTGCTCATATGTTGCTGGAGTCTTCTTGGCTTCCTCGACCGCACGATTAGCCTCCCATAGTGCCGTCTTAGACACCACATCGCCAGCAATGAACTCGGTGTCATTTGGCTCTTCGATGCGTACACGGCTAAACATCTGGCGGATAATCACCTCAATGTGTTTAGAGGCAATTGTTTGACCTTGCGAAGCGTAAATTGCCTGCACTTCGTCAACGATGTAGCGTTCTACCGCTTCGGCGCCCAAAAGCCGGAGCATATCCTGCAAGTTTACAGATCCATCGGAGAGGCGCTGACCAACAGTTACCAGATCACCATTCTTAACTTTTAGGGTAACGTAATCTGGCAAAGTGTATTCCTTGATGTTGCCGCCTTCGTGGGTAAGCTCAATCTTTGCCTTACTCACCTTTACAGTTCCATCAGCACCAGCCTTAACGGTCCGTTTGCCAGTTTCGTTTTGGGCCAGCACATCACCTTTGGCTACTTCTGTCCCAGTCTTAACGGTTGGCTTCATGCCTTCCTTGAGCTCGTATGGAGTGATCTTGAGATCAGCCGGAGCAATGCGTAAAACTTGCTTACCTTCCGTGGCCTTCAAGGTCACAACGCCATCAACTTCTGCCAGAATAGCCTCACCACGCGGGTTACGAGCCTCGAAAATTTCTTCGACACGAGGAAGACCCTGCGTAATATCGACAGCCGAAGCTACACCACCAGCATGGAAAGTACGCATGGTTAGCTGCGTTCCTGGCTCACCAATAGACTGCGCCGCCATAATACCAACCGCTTCGCCAGTTTCCACCAGCGCGCCCCGAGCCAAATCAGTACCGTAACAATGCTTACAAATACCCCATGCCAAGCTACATTTCAGAATTGAGCGAATTGTAACCGTCTCAATACCTGCGTCTGCAATATCACGTGCCATTTGATCGGTAACTAGTTCACCAGCCTTGATAATTGTGCGGCGACCATCCTTTACATTGGCAGCAACATAGCGGCCAACAATCCATGGGGCCAAGCTTTCCTGACCGGCAGCCTGCGCCTCTGAGAGATGGACTTTATAACCCTCTGTATCACCACAATCGTCAGCAGCAATCATCACGTCTTGAGCAACGTCCACCAATCGACGAGTCAGGTAGCCAGATTCGGCTGTCTTAAGGGCAGTGTCGATTAGCCCCTTGCGAGCACCATGTGAGGAAATGAAATACTCAAGAATTGAGAGACCTTCTTTGTAGTTGCTCTTTACCGGTAGCTCAATGGTCCCACCGGTCGAGTTTAGCACCAAGCCCTTCATGCCGGCCATCTGGTTAGCCTGCCCAACTGTTGCTCGAGCTCCACTCTCGATATCCATCGACAAGGTCGAACTGTTTGGATTAAGCTCAGCCGTAAGCTCAGCTTCAATCTGCTCGCCAACTTCTTTCCATGTCTCGATGGTACGCTCTTTGCGCTCTTCATTGGTAATCAACCCCTGCTGATACTGAGTAGTGATAGCCTGGGTGCGCTTCTCACCATCGTCAAGCAGCCGAGCTTTCTTTGCTGGAGTTTGGAGGTCATCCATACCCAACGAGAAACCCGACTCCGTCGCGTACCGATAGCCAATCTGCTTGATGCGGTCGGCCACTTGGGCAGTCTCTTCACCACCAAAGCCGGTAAAGACCTTCGCGAGCACACCCTTGAGCTTCGCCTTGGTCATCGCATCATTCTGGAAAGACATACCCTCTGGCAAAACTTCGTTAAAGAGAATGCGTCCAGTAGAAGTCTCGAGTACTTCATCTTGGATCTTGACTCGAATCTTAGCCCGCAAATGCACAGCATCCTGCTGATAAGCCATAATTGCCTCTTCGACAGATGTAAAGGTCTTGCCTTCACCTGTTGCCCCCTCATTAAAGCTAGTCATGTAAAAACAGCCGAGAACGATTTCGTGCGATGGATTCACAATCGGCTCACCTGAAGCTGGCTTTAAAAGGTTATGGCTAGCCAGCATAATCTCACGAGCTTCCTTCTGAGCAGCATCCGAAAGTGGTACGTGCACAGCCATTTGGTCTCCATCGAAATCGGCGTTAAAGGCTGCGCATACAAGTGGATGTAGCTGAATTGCCTTACCTTCGATCAGTACTGGCTTGAAAGCCTGGATAGAAAGTCTGTGCAAGGTCGGTGCGCGGTTGAGGAGTACGTGCTTACCGGTGATCACTTCTTCGAGAGTGTCCCACACTTCAGTACGAGCACGCTCAATCATGCGCGCCGCACTCTTCACGTTGTGGGCATACTCTTTTTCGATGAGTTGAGATATAACAAACGGCTTAAATAACTCTAAAGCCATC
>CAZHOZ010000101.1:0-3906 GCA_964533895.1 uncultured Candidatus Saccharibacteria bacterium
GTCGCTGCCGAAAATGGTGCTGGGGTAATTTCTTCAGTAACTCCAGCCGTGTATTTTGCACGGTAATCAAAAAGCTGCTGACCAGTGGGCCGAATAAGCGTTGGCGGCAGCGCAACCACCTCGCCGGCTTGTTCTAAAACCCCACACGTCACTTCGTGCCCACTTACAAAACGCTGCACGATCACCTGGCTGTGTTGCGCGCTGGTAAGTTCGAGTGCTTCGGCAAGCTCGGTTGCTGTGCGAGCAATCGTTACACCAATCGAGCTTCCACTGGCGTTTGGTTTTATAACTACCGGCAAACCATATGCTGCAACTGCCTGACGAATAATCCGGGCTCGAGCCACCACCCACTTGGCTCTATCAATGAGCGTGTAATCTGGTACCACAAAGCCAGCACGGCGCAATACCTGACTGGCGGCGTGTTTATCAAAGGCCAGACGACTAGCCCGCACTCCACTGCCCTGATACGGTAGGCCAGCCCGATCTAAAAGCCGCTGCACCCCACCATCTTCACCAAACACACCATGCATCGCAATGATTGCCGCATCAATTAGATACGGCAATTTTTCCACCGCATCACGCACCCCAAAGGCTTCTTCATACTCATTAGCAGCATACGCCGCCCGATCAGCGTACACGTACCAGCTGTGATCTGGAGTCACCAATATCGGTCTCACCGCATAGCCCAGCTGTTCTGCCGCGAGCAAAATATTGTCCGCTGACGCCCGCGAAACCTCATACTCGGGAGATGGTCCCCCGATTAGTATTCCCAATCTCACCCCTGTTTGCATATATGTTAGTATACCTGGAGTGAATTACTTGCGCCTAGCCTTCTGCTCTTTTGGCATGCACCAGGCCGCCACCCGCAATAGAACATACGGTGCTGGCACGATCATAATAAGCAACACGACAATTATTTGTAATAAATTCAGGCGCAAAAAGGCCAAAGCCGTTATAGTAAGTATCCAAGCGATACTAATTGCCGACCAGACTGTTAAGCGAATTCGCGCAGCTGTCTGTGTGTCTTTTACTGGACGTTTGGCTACCGTAAAAAAGTTTGGTAAAGGCTTCGTCGAAGCCATAAATCTCCGTCTTCCAAACTGAGCTTCTTGAGCCAACACCCCAACCCCCCGCACAAATTGTGGACCGAAGCTTGAGAAATAATTACGTAAACGATTAGTCATACTAATATTATAGTCACTTTTACATCAAATTAACTTTGGGTTTTTGGACCAGCTGGCATTTCTGGTCCTGAAAGACTTATCCGATAACGCAATCTTGGTATAGTCACTACCCGTAAATGATGAGGTAGAGTGTAGCTTACGTCAGGATCTTCGTCGCGCAAAGGCCGGCGATGACGATGCCAATCATAGACGATGTAGCTGCCAGTGAGCAAAACGGTCAATCCAACCGGTAAGAAAACCGCCAAACTCCCCGTATCTGGCAGCGTTAAAGGCGCAGATGTAGACGTTAGCGCAGCACCCTCACTAGACTCGCTGGATGGAGTCGGTGAAGAGCTCGGTGACGGTGTCGAAGGCACCCAGCTCGGGTCGGAGATGCGCACGACATTATTCCCACTATTTTCCAAATACCACAAATCATAATTTGGTCCTTGAGCAATGCCGACTGGTATGCCATTGGGGGTCGGCGTGTCATATTCAGAAAAAACTCCGGCAGTCGTAACTACTCCAACTTTGTTTACGCCTGTAGCCATGTACCACATGTTGCCATCCGGACCAGCCGTGATCTCAAGGAAATACCCACCCACTATCGGTGAATCGTACTCGGTGACAACTCCTACTGAGGTGATTTTACCGATTTTGCTGAGAGCCATACTAGTAAACCACAGATTACCATCCGGACCAGCGGTAATGCCATAGGGATATATTCCACTAGTAATGCTGCTGTACTCAGTGATAATTCCTGCGGTGGTAATTTTACCAATTTTATCTGCGCCCTTACTAGTAAACCACAGATTACCATCTGGACCGACAGTGATCTGCATAGGCTGGCTATTCGGAGTCGGAATATCATATTCGGTAATCACACCCGATGTGGTGATTTTGCCAATTTTATTCGCGCTGTCTTCAGTAAACCACAGATTACCATCCGGACCAGCTACGATACCGATTGGACTGCTGGATGGCGCCAAAGAGTATGTTGTGACCATGCCCGATGTGGTAATTTTACCAATTGTATCGTTGCTGTTCGTAAACCACATGTTGCCATCGGGACCGGCGGTAATATATACTGGCCCGCTCCCAGCTGCCAAATCGTACTCCGTGATGGTTCCAGCAGAGGTTATTTTAGCGACTTTATCAGTAGCTGTCTCGGTAAACCACATGTTGCCATCGGGACCGGCGGTGATATTTACCGGCTGCGCTCCGACAGTTGGTATCGAGTAAGTTTGAAATGTCGGTGCTGCCAAAGCTTTGGCAGGAAATAATATAGTAGCTACAAAAGCCAACAACAACCAAGCTAATCTACTCGATCGAAATAGTCTAAAAATATATGGAGTAAGACTTAGTCTGTTTGATAAGTTTTTATTACTCCTAAACATAAGCTTGATTATCTACTAACCGCAATATCCATACAAGTCAAGCTACGGACCGGGTGTTGGCGGGCGATTTCTTAGCCAGCACCTCACAGCACCAACCTAGCATCTTAGGTGTAAGGGGCAACTTGGCATGTCGAGAAAGCTGAATCAGATTCTATAAATCAGATCTTAAGATGGTTGACTTTTGCTGTTGTTGTGGCTGTAATTTAAGTCGCGTGATTACAATTAGCCCAAAACCCACTAAAACTAAGCCAACGACCACAACCCTATATGTCAACACGCTATCACCAGTATCCGCAAGTCCATCACTATCTCCAGTGGTCGAACTTGATGATGCAGGAGGCGCGGTTGTTATAGCCGCAGGGCAAACTCCATCATACTCATACGCACCAGCATCATAGGAAGCGCATTGGGGACGGGTCACTCCACGCTGATCAAATGCTATTCCACTGATAGTCGCACCGGCATCGATGGCTGGAGAATTCGCGAGCAAGGCCATAGTCGGTACCGCGCCACCATTGTCCTGCAAAAGTCCAAGTGTACCAATAAGCCCCGCTAGATTTTCTTGGTCGCCCATACTCGTAAATCCACAAGAAGCATCATCCGATAAGTTATTTCCAAGAGACGTGATGCTGGCTATTTCCGTACCACCAGACCCCAGTCCCACTGCGGCGCAGCTAGTTTGAACTGAGTCAGTAACATTATTTGCCGTAATAACATTCTGTGTAGTAATAGCTACATTTGCCGTAGCCCCCGAAATAGTCGATGCCGCCGCCAATATACCAGCCGCCGGAAAGCCGCCAGCAATGTTATGATTTACAATTGTATTGTTTTCTAAGGTCATATTTATAACATCGTTATTACCACTTACTTCCGACTCAACAAGCCCAGAAATTCCAAGCGATGGATTTAATCCGTTGCCTGTAAGAGTACTATTACGCATACGTACATTTACAGTATGCGTAGATGCCACATTCTTATTACCAACATTAATACCAACTCCGCCCAAATACATGTTCGGACCAAAAGCACGGTCCACGGTAAGATTATCTATTTCTACGTTCGCTTGATTTGCGACACCATCTCCTTCCACCAAAACCACCACTCCAGCACCTAGAGTATCGTGAATATACACTTGAGAGATATTTAATTCGGCAGTAACTCCATCTTGCATAAGCTGAAAAATAATATTGGCATCATCTTGTCCACCCAAAATCTCAGTATACGAAACGGCCAGATTGCAGTTGCCTGCCGCCAGAGGAAAGGCACCGCTGCTACTAACAGTGTTCTGGATCGTCAGCCCA
Organism: uncultured Candidatus Saccharibacteria bacterium; assembly: GCA_964533895.1. Classification (GTDB taxonomy): domain Bacteria; phylum Patescibacteriota; class Saccharimonadia; order CAILAD01. The sequence goes on from CAZHOZ010000101.1 coordinate 3,862, forward strand.
GTCACGCTCATACTCAATAATCCAGCGCCTGAATTCTCACATATA